>CAIYGK010000256.1 GCA_903925725.1 uncultured beta proteobacterium
ACCGCAAGGAAGGTGGCAGAGACTAAGCGCGCACACAACGTGACGATAGGCCCACCGCTGGCACAGATGACCGCGGCCCGCGTAGATCGGGGCGCGACGAACGTCCAGGCCCGGCACCGGCTTGGCAGGAAGCGCCACGCCTGGGTGATACAGCGTTCCGGGCGCAGCGCGATGCAGTGGAGCGTGCACAGTCCGCTCTGCGCAAACTGGCGGCTCAGGCCCATGGTGAGGCGCTCACTCAGGTCCTGACCGCATGGGAGCGGCGCGACGCGGCGCTGATGCCCTCCGCTCAGGAATTGGGCAGTCGCGTTCCTGCCGCCACGCGCGCCGGCTGGATCAAGGCCCTTGCCCAGGCGCCGGACAAGGATCCGGCAGTCGCGCTGCTGCGTCTTGAGATGGCCAGCGAGTTGCCAACACCGGCCGAGCACCTGTCTGCCCGGCGCGCGTTGCAGTTGCAACTGTTGACCAAACGCCACGATCCGGCACCGGCACAGACCTGGGGTCAGGATGCTGCACAAGTTCTTGCCAGCGGTTACGATGCAGGCCAGGCGCGACGTCTGCAAAATGCGCTCAAGGTGCTGTTGAAGCCCAATTAGCGGACGACAGCGACAGCGTTTGGGCGGGTCTGTCCCGCTACCAGCTATTCATAAGCCTTAGGGATGTGTGCCAATGGATTCTGCCGACGATATGCTTAAACGCCTGGAACAACTCAACGATATCGGTGCTGCGCTTTCCCGGGAACGCGACATAACCCGCCTGCTTGAGTACATTTTGCTTGCCGCCAAGGCGATTACCCATGCCGACGGCGGCACGCTGTACCGTATGACCGACAACGGGCAGAACCTCAGATTTGAAATGCTGAGAACCGACTCACTGAATATCGCGATGGGTGGTACTTCGGGCAGTGCCATCAGCTTTCCGGACCTGCCTTTGTACGATGTCAACGGCGCTCCAAACGACTCGCTGGTGGCGGGCTATGCCGCTATCCACGTGCAAACGGTCAACATTGCCGATGCCTATACCGAGCCAAATTTCGATTTCTCCGGGACGCGCCGCTTTGATGAAACGACCGGCTATCGATCCAAGTCATTCCTGGCAGTGCCCATGAAGGATCAACAAGGCGAAGTCATCGGTGTACTGCAACTGATCAATGCACAGGCCTATGGCAGCGACGAGGTGACCCCCTTTTCATTGGCCGACCAAAGTCTCGTTGAGTCTCTGGCCTCGCAAGCAGCCATTGCGCTGAGCAACCGGTTGTTGATGACGCAGCTCGAAGAACTGTTTGAATCTTTCATCAATTTGATCAACCTGGCGATTGACGAGAAGTCACCGTACACCGGCGGACATTGCCAAAGAGTACCGGCACTGACCATGATGCTGGCCGAGGCGGTAGCTGAAACGGTTGAAGGCCCGTTGGCGGGTTTCAAAATGGATGACCGTGATCGTTATGAACTCAAGATTGCCGGCTTGCTGCATGATTGCGGCAAGATTGCGACGCCTGTTCACGTGGTTGACAAAGCCACCAAATTGCAGACCCTGTTTGATCGTGTCGATCTGATTGACACGCGTTTTGAGGTGCTCAAGCGGGACGCTGAATTGCGTGCACTGCGTCAACAGCTCGCCCTGCGCCCCTGTGTGGATCCGCAGGCCGAGGACGCCATTGCCGCGAGTGCGCGGTCTGCCATTGAAGGACTCAATGCCGACCGCGACTTCCTTCGCGCCACCAACGTAGGCGCAGAGACCATGAGCGATGCCGCTCTGCAGCGAGTCGCTGCCATCACAAAGCAGCACGTCTGGCGCAACGTTGATGGCGTGGAGTCAGAATTTCTGAGTGCCGATGAGCTTGAGAATCTGTCGATCAAGGCTGGCACGCTGACGGCGTCCGAGCGCAAGATCATCAATCAGCACATCGTCACGACGATCAGGATGCTTGAGCAGCTACCCTGGCCCAAACATCTCAAGAACGTGCCTGAATACGCCGGTGGACACCATGAACGTGTTGATGGCAAGGGCTATCCCAAGGGTCTGTTACGCGACCAGATGTCGGTACAAGCCCGGGTCATGGGCATTGCAGACATCTTTGAGGCGCTGACGGCAACCGATCGACCCTACAAAGTTGGCATGAAGTTGTCACAGGCGGTAAGCACCATGAACAAGTTCAAGGCCAATGGCCACATTGATCCTGATCTGTTCGACATCTTTGTGAAAAAAGGCGTGTACCGGCGCTATGCCGAGCAGTTTCTTGATCCGTCCCAGATTGACGAAATCGGCTCTTAAGCCAGTGCTGCGGGCAGTCGCTCGAGGCGGGCGCCGGGCGCTTCATCCGGTGTTGTAGCTTTCGTCAGGCGCAGGACCGAAGCACGCGCCGGACTGGCTCGAAGGTCCCAATCGCTCAGCACGACACGGCGCAGCCCCTGGCCCAAGTCATGTTCGCGAGGCCTGTGCGTATGCCCGTGGATCAGTGTGCTGGCTCCGGCACGGCGCAGCCACTCGCAGGTGACCTGGGCATCGAGATCTACCAGCGAGACTGCGTTGGCCATGCCGGTACGCTTGAACTCCTCGCTTTGCAGGCGCATCTGGCGTCCAATCGCTTGACGCTCGGACAACGGTTTTTGCAGAAAAGTTTGCTGCCATTGCGCGGATCGCACTTGCGAGCGGAACTTCATGTAGTCAGTATCCGCCAGACACAGTGCATCGCCGTGCGACAGCAGCCAACGCTCCCCGGCGAACTCCAACACCGTTGGATCGTCCAGCAAAGTCAGGCCACAGACAGCCGCAAAGGCTGTTCCGACAAGAAAGTCTCGGTTCCCATGCATGAAATACACGGGCAGGCGCTGTGCCGCCGCCGTCAGCACCTGCACGCAACGCGCCGCAAAGTTGTCGGCTTCACTTACAGTGCCTATGGCATCGTCACCGACCCACGCCTCAAACAGATCGCCAAGAATAAACAAGGCGTCGGCCTGGGTGCGCTGCATGAACTTGCGCCATGCATCAAAGCTTGCATCATCGCCGGCCTGCAGGTGCAGGTCGGCGATGAAATCCAGGCGTCGCCAGTTCGCAGGTGCTTTCAGCTGGGCGAGCGACGCCACGGTGTCCATGTCAGAGGGCGACGGCCTTTTCCAGGATCACGTCATCAACGGGTACGTCATCATGGTAGCCGCGCCTTGCGGTCTTGACGGTCTTGATCCGGTCGACGATTTCGGTGCCCGAGACGACCTTTCCAAAGACGGCATAGCCCCAACCCTGCGCTGAAGTGGCCGTGTGGTTGAGAAAGCCGTTGTCGGCAACGTTGATGAAGAACTGTGCCGTCGCTGAATGGGGGTCGCTGGTGCGGGCCATTGCCACGGTGTAATTCAGGTTCTTCAATCCGTTATTGGCTTCGTTGGTGATCGGCGAGTCGCCACGCTTCTCTTTCATTCCGGGTTCCATCCCGCCGCCCTGCACCATGAAGCCGGGGATGATCCGGTGAAATATCGTGTTGTTGTAGTGACCTTTGTTCACATAGCTCAGGAAGTTGGCAACCGACTTGGGTGCTTTGTCCGCGTCCAGTTCAAGGGTGATCACGCCATAGTTGGCAATGTGGAGTTCGACTTGGGGGTTGCTCATGATTTCTTTTCGAGAGTTGCAGAGTTGATGAGAATGGGTGTCTTGGGTGCGTCACTGGTGAACGGTCCGCCAGCGCCGGTGGCTGTGGTCTTGATCTTCTGAATGGTCTCGCTGCCGCTGATCACCTTGCCGAAAACGGTATAGCCAAAGCCGTCAGGTGAGGGCGCGTTGAGTTTTGCATTGTCAGTGACGTTGATGAAGAACTGGCTGGTGGCCGAGTTGGGGTCACTGGTGCGCGCCATGGCGATGGTTCCCTGGTCGTTCTTCAGGCCGTTGTTGGCCTCAAGTACTACCGGGGGACGGGTTGGCTTTTGCCGGTACTTGACGTCATAGCCACCCCCCTGAACCATGAAGTTGTCAATCACACGGTGAAAGAGTGTGCCGTCATAGTGCTTGTCCTTCACGTACTGCAAAAAGTTGGCGACCGTCTTGGGTGCCTTGTCCGGATACAGTTCCACCACAAAATCACCGGCCGACGTGGCAAACTTGACGTGAGGTGCTTCTTGCGCCACTGCCCCTGTCATGGCGAAAAATTGCGCGGCAACGGCAAGCACGGTGGCAAGCATCACCGGAAAGCGTAAGTATTTCATCCGATCACTCCTTCATAAAAAATCTTCCATTGACTGCCATGGCGTTCCCAATACTGGCGCCGGATCGGACCAGTGCGGCTACCGTCGGCAACTTCGCCGAACGTGACAACCATGGTGTCCGCACTGTCGGTCCAACGCAGCATCGACAGGTCCTTGAACTCAATGGCACGCCCCCGCGTCTTGTCAAGTTGGCTGCGCAAAGCAGGCGTCCATTCAGCCAGTGTCTTGCCGCTACTTTGAAAATCAGGACTATAGAAGCTCAGGACCTGATCCATGTTACCGCGCGACTTGGCGCTCTGCCAGGCGGCAAGAGCAGCTTCAAAAGGTTTGCTTTCCAGGCGTGCCACGTTCGGCTTGATCCACTGCAGGGCCGGGGCAATCACGACGGGCGTGGTGCGAATCTGTACTGTGCGGATGATGTAGGCCAAGTCCGGGTTGGCCAGCACCACGCAACCATCGGTAGCCTGCGGCGGTCGCGCAAACTGGTTGGACGGCGTACCGTGCAGCCAGATGCCGCTGCCTGTCTTGCCACGCCGGTTGTCGAGTTCATTCGGATAGTTGATCGGCAGAGCGCCAGAGCCGTAGAAGTCTTTCAGGGAGCGTGGGTTCAGACTGCCGGTGATGAAATACACGCCCAACGGCGTACGCGAATCTCCCTCGGTCTTCTTCTCGAAGCCTGATTTTCCGATGGAAATGTAGTAGTCCGCGATCAATGTCAAACCACTGGTCTTGTTTTCAAACAGGTAAAGGCGAGAACGTGAAGCGTCGACGGCAATGGCATGCCGGTTGCGTGGCGATAGCGCCAGAAACTGGGATGGCACAGCACCCTCAGGCGGGCGCTCGCGCAGCGCCCGGAGCCGCAATTGTGACTCGTCACGCAGATCACCCAGCGCTGTTGCAACTGCCTTGGAGATTGGCTGCGGCACATCGCCGACTGTTTGAACCTGACGCACGCGCGCCGACAACAAATCTCCGTACACCAGTTGTGCAAGCTGGAAATTGGGATGGTCGCGAACCAGGTCCTGTGCTTGCTCCAAGGCCTGGCGACTTTCGGCTCTGGCCACGAGCCGGTAAATTTCGATCAGGCGGCTTTCGGCAAGTCCGGGGTCAACGGGTGGCGCTGGCGGTGTGGCACTGATGGGTACTGCCTTCCTGCCCTTGCCGGACGACTTTCTGTGCGCGCTGGCGTTCGCTGATGTCGAAAGCGCGACAACAGTTGCAACAAGAATCGGAAAGAGGTACCGCCTCATGAGCTCATCAGACGATGCTACGAACCGGCATCGCCAGCGTCGGCCGCGGCGATCCGTGAGCCAGCATCAACCGCCTGAAGATTCCTTGATGATCAGCCAACGATCACCCGTCTTGAGCAGTTGCAGCGTTTTGCGGCTTGAAACCGACAGCGCGCCTGCACGGTACTGCTGGCGATACTTGGCAACCGCCTTGTTGCCATTGACCGTGACCTCCAGATTGTCGATCTTGACACTGATGCTGGCCTTGCCAACGATACGTTTGCGGCGGTCTTCTTCCCAGGCAGCGCGTGATTGCTTGCCCGGTGGCGTAAATTCCTTGCTGTAGGCGGCCAGGTAGGAAACCATGTCTTTGGCAGACCATGCCTTGGCCCATGCCAGCACGGCCTCTTGAGCCGCCTGTTCAGCCGCAGTGTCGGCGCCAGCAGCCGCCGGCTTCGCAATGGGAGCGCTTGGTGGCGTGGCAGCGATTGGCGGCGTAGCTGGCGCGGCGGCACTTGCCGAACCGGCTGGTTTGGGCGCAGCAGCGGCGGCGGCACTGGCCGCAGCTGCCACGGTCACGCTGGGACGCTGCCCCTTGTTGCCCGGGCTGAACAATTCGCGGATCAACGCGAGCTTGGGAGGAACGGCAGCGTTGGCGCCATCAAGTTGCAATGCCTTGTTGTAGGCCTGGCTGGCCAGACGCGCATACACGTCGCCCAGGTTCTCATGCGCCGTGGAGTAGCTTGGGTTGGTTCTGATGGCCATTTCAAGCGCAGCTCTGGCCTTGTCAAATTGACCCTGGCCGGCATACAGCACGGCCAGATTGTTGTAGGGTTCGGGCAGCTCCGGGTAATCCTCGGTCAACTTGGTAAAGGTCGCGATCGCTTCGGCCTGCTTGCCAGAATTGCGTTGAATAACACCTTTGAGAAAGCGCATCTGCGGGTCACCCGGCTTGCTGGCGAGGTACGCGTCGGCCTTGGCCATTGCCTCGACCAGTTTGCCAGTGCGCAGCAATTGGCTGACATCGGCTGACTCATCCGCGTGAACTGGCATAAACGCGCAAGCGGTCACAAGCGTCAGCAGTCGGATGCTGGTCATAATAGCGGCGTGGTCGAGCTTCATGGAGTCTAAGGGTTCCTACAGTGTGGATACTCTTTGCGAGAGCGGTTCGCCAGAGCTATATACTGGCTGCAATTGTAGCCCACGAGGTCTTTTTTGGTGCGCTCCTGAATATCCGATCTTTGATCGTCGTTGTCGAGGCCATTCCCGCTTGGATTCCCGAAGTTTCCTGACGTAGTCACCCATGAGTTTACGCATTTACAACACGCTAACGCGTGCGCTTGAGCCTTTGTCTCCGCTGCAGCCAGGCCATGTTCGAATGTACGTGTGCGGCATGACGATTTATGACTTTTGCCACATTGGACACGCCCGGATGGCGATGGCTTTTGACATGGTGCAGCGCTGGCTCAAGTACAGCGGCTACCGGGTGACTTATGTGCGAAACATCACCGACATTGATGACAAGATCATCAGACGGGCACTGGAACGCGGCATCAGCATTCGCGCTTTGACCGACGAGATGATTGAGGTGATGCATGCCGACATCGGCAAACTTGGCATCGAATCACCCACGCTGGAGCCGCGCGCCACCGAATACGTGCCGCAGATGCTGGATTTGATCAGCCAGTTGCAGGCCAAGGGCCTGGCCTACCAGTCACGTTCTGGCGACGTCAATTACGCGGTACGCAAATTCGCCGGCTACGGCAAATTGTCGGGCAAGTCACTTGACGAACTGCGCGCCGGAGAGCGCGTGGCCGTGCTCGACGGCAAGGAAGATCCGCTCGACTTTGTCCTGTGGAAGGCCGCCAAGGAGTCAGAGCCGGACGATGCCAAGTGGGACAGTGCCGCCCTGGGCCATGACTACGGACGGGGGCGCCCCGGTTGGCATATTGAGTGTTCTGCGATGAGTTGCCAGACGCTGGGCGAAACTTTTGATATCCACGGTGGCGGTGTTGATTTGCAGTTTCCTCACCATGAAAACGAGATTGCACAAAGTGAGGGTGCCAGCGGCAAGCCCGTGGCCAGCCTCTGGATGCACAACGGCATGGTGCAGATTGACAATGAAAAGATGTCCAAGAGCCTGGGCAATTTCTTCACGATTCGCGAAGTGCTGGCCAAGTACGATCCACAGACCGTGCGTTTCTTTTTGTTGCGTACCCACTACCGCACCGACCTGAATTACAGCGATGTGCATCTTGACGATGCTCGAAATTCCCTCAAGCGTCTCTACACCGCACTCGATCTGGTCAAGCCGGCTCCGCTGCAAATCGACTGGACGCAGCCCTATGCGGCGCGCTTCAAAGCTGCCATGGATGATGACTTTGGCACGCCGGAAGCGGTAGCAGTACTGTTTGAAGTGGCTGGTGAAGTCAACAAAAGCAAGTCGGTTGAAATGGCCGGTTTGCTTAAGGCGCTGGGCGGCTGTCTGGGCCTGCTGCAAGGTGACCCGCAAGAGTTCCTGCAGGCCGGCGCCAAACTTGACGAGAGCGCCATCCTGGCTCTGATTGCGCGGCGAGCCGACGCCAAAGCCGCACGCAATTTCGTTGAGGCAGACCGGATTCGCAAGGACTTGATGGCGCAGGGAATTGTGCTAAAGGACTCGTCCACCGGCACCAGTTGGGAGGTCGTGAAATGAAACAGGCGGACGCAGCGACGGTTGTTTGTGCGCCGCCGCCTTATTGGGAAGAGGCGCGCAAACATCTGATGAAGAAAGACCGCGTGATGAAGCGCCTGATTCCCCAGTTTGGTGATGTCTGCCTGCAGACCCGGGGAGACGCATTTGTCACGTTGGCGCGCAGCATTGTCGGACAGCAAATTTCGGTCAAGGCGGCGCAGACGGTGTGGGACCGATTCATAGTTCTGCCGAAAAAGTTCAGTGCGGCCAATGTACTGAAACTCAAAGTTGACGACATGCGTGCTGCGGGTCTGAGCGCCCGCAAGGTTGAGTATCTGGTCGACCTGGCGCTGCACTTTGTGAACCGTGTCAGCCCGGTAACAGCCTGGGAGACCATGGATGACGAGGCCATCATCGCCGAGTTGACCGGCATCCGTGGCATTGGGCGCTGGACAGCAGAGATGTTCCTCATTTTTCACATGCTGCGCCCCAACGTGCTGCCGCTGGATGATGTGGGGCTGCTCAATGGCATCAGCCGGAGCTATTTTTCCGGCGACGTCGTCAGTCGAAGCGACGCCCGTGAAGTCGCCGCGGCCTGGGCGCCGTATTGCAGCGTGGCGACTTGGTATATTTGGCGCTCTCTGGATCCACTGCCAGTTGCCTACTGAACGTGCTCTGTCCCCAACTGTATGGAGTAATTTGTGGCCAAGAAGACCTTCCTTGATTTCGAGCAGCCAATAGCAGATCTGCAGAGCAAGATTGAAGAATTGCGTTATGTACAGACAGAGTCGGCAGTCGATATTTCGTCTGAGATTGACCAACTGACCAAGAAGAGCCAGCAACTCACGAAAGACATTTACAGCGACTTGACGCCCTGGCAAATCACCAAGATTGCACGCCACGCCGAACGCCCCTACACGCTGGACTATGTCTCCGAAATCTTCACGCATTTTGTGGAGATGCATGGCGACCGGCATTTTGCCGACGATCTGAGCATCGTCGGCGGACTGGCGCGTTTCAATGGGACACCCTGCATGGTGATGGGTCAGCAGAAGGGACGCGACACCAGGGAACGTGGCCTGCGCAACTTCGGCATGAGCAAGCCCGAAGGCTATCGAAAGGCCCTGCGCTTGATGAAGACGGCGGAGAAATTCAAGCTGCCAGTGTTCACGTTTGTGGACACGCCCGGTGCGTTTCCGGGCATTGACGCTGAGGAGCGTGGCCAGTCCGAGGCCATTGGACGCAACATTTTTGAGATGGCGCAGCTGGAAGTGCCGATCATCACGACGATTATTGGGGAGGGTGGCTCTGGTGGGGCCCTGGCGATTTCCATTGGCGATCAGGTCCTGATGCTTCAGTACGCCATCTATTCCGTCATCAGCCCGGAAGGTTGCGCCTCGATATTGTGGAAGACCTCTGACAAGGCGCAGGAAGCGGCCGATGCCCTGGGCATCACCGCGCATCGTCTGAAGGCCATGGGATTGATTGACAAGATAGTCAATGAGCCGGTGGGCGGCGCGCATCGCGATCACAAGCAGATGGCAGCTTTTCTTAAACGTGCATTGAACGATGCCCTGCGCCAGGTCAGTGATCTGAAGGTCAAGGAACTGGTGGACCGACGCTATGAGCGTCTGCAAAGCTACGGTCGTTTCACCGACACCAAGACGGCGGTCAAATAATGTGCTGAACAGCGCGTTCGCCCAAGCGATTGCAGAGTTCACACCGCAGCTGCCGCTGGCAGTAGCCTACAGTGGCGGGCCTGACTCGACAGCACTTCTATTGGCTTGCGCGCAGAAGTGGCCCGGGCAGGTGCTGGCCATTCATGTTCATCACGGTGTGCAGGTGGCGGCCGACAGCTTTGAGCAGCATTGCCGTGAGACTTGCGCGCGCATTGGCGTGCCATTGAACGTGATCAGGGTAGATGGTCGCCATGCGCCGGGGCAGAGTCCCGAAGACGCTGCGCGCCGGGCACGCTATCAGGCCTTTGATGAGCTGGCCAAGGATGCTGCGGGTTCCTTCCATAGCCTGGCCATTGCGCAACATGCCGACGACCAGATTGAAACCCTGCTGCTGGCTTTGAGTCGCGGCGCCGGTTTGCCGGGTTTGAGTGCCATGCCAGCGCGATGGTCACGCGGGGGTTTGAGCTGTTACCGGCCCCTGCTTGGCGTTCCTGCGTCAGACATCAGAGCATGGCTTGAAAGTCGTAGCGCCGAATGGGTGCTGGACCCCAGCAATGCCAACGAACAGTTCACGCGCAACCGCATCCGCGCGCGTCTGTTGCCTGCGCTGCAGGAAAATTTTCCGGAATTTCGCGACACCTTTGCGCGCAGCGCCGCCCACGCTGCGCAGGCGCAAATGGTCTTGCAGGAAGTGGCGGCACAAGACCTTGAACTGGTGGGTACGCCGCCGCAAATCACCTCGCTCCAGCGCCTGAGTCAGGCCCGCCAGGCCAATCTGCTGCGGCACTGGCTCAAGGCGGCGCATGCGGTGGTGCCCAGCACGGCACAGCTCAAAGAACTGATGCACCAGATCGCCTGCTGCACCACGCGTGGGCACAAGATCCGGATCAAAGTGGGGAGCGGTTTTGTGCAGCGCAGGGGCGCCGGGTTGCATTGGTACAATTCCCAGGTCCAAAAATTTTTACCTGACTCTCCAATGGCATTGATTGTTCATAAATACGGCGGCACGTCGATGGGTTCCACGGAACGCATTCGCAATGTCGCCAAGCGCGTTGCCAAATGGGCACGCGCCGGCCACCAGATGGTGGTTGTGCCCTCCGCCATGAGCGGTGAAACCAACCGCCTGCTGGCGCTCGCCAAAGAGCTGGCGCCGGCCAAAACCGATGACGCCTATGGCCGTGAGCTGGACATGCTGGCCGCAACCGGCGAGCAGGCATCGAGCGCCTTGTTGGCCATCGCACTGCAAGCCGAAGGCCTGGCCTCGGTCAGCTACGCCGGCTGGCAAGTGCCCATTCGCACCGACAGTGCCTATACCAAAGCGCGCATCGAATCGATTGACGACACCAAGGTGCGCGCCGATCTGCAAGCCGGGCGCGTTGTCATCGTCACGGGTTTTCAGGGCCTGGACGAGCTCGGCAACATCACCACGCTGGGCCGTGGCGGCTCCGATACTTCGGCGGTGGCGGTGGCTGCCGCCATGAAGGCCGACGAATGCCTGATCTACACCGATGTCGATGGCGTTTACACGACCGACCCGCGCATCGTGCCTGAAGCGCGCCGTCTGACCACCGTGAGCTTTGAGGAAATGCTCGAGATGGCGTCGATGGGGTCCAAAGTGCTGCAAATCCGTTCCGTCGAGTTCGCTGGCAAGTACAAGGTCAAGTTGCGCGTCCTGAGCAGTTTTACCCCCTGGGATATCAATATCAACGAGGAAGCCACTTCCGGCACCCTGATTACTTTTGAGGAAGATGAACACATGGAGCAAGCCATTGTTTCCGGCATTGCATTTAGCCGCGAAGAAGCCAAAATTTCGGTGTTGGGCGTGCCCGACAGACCCGGTATTGCCTACCAGATTGTTGGCGCCGTGGCCGATGCCAACATCGAGGTCGATGTCATCATCCAGAACATCAGCAAAGACGGCAAGACCGACTTCAGCTTCACCGTCAACCGCGGTGAGTACGCCAAGACGGTGAGCCTGCTCAAGGACAAAGTGCTGCCATCGCTCGGTGCCACCGAGGTCGTTGGCGACACCAAGATCTGCAAGGTCTCCATCGTCGGCATCGGCATGCGCAGTCATGTTGGTGTTGCCAGCAAGATGTTCCGCGTGCTGAGCGAAGAGGGCATCAACATCCAGATGATCTCCACCTCTGAAATCAAGACCTCGGTCGTGATCGATGAAAAGTACATGGAACTCGCTGTGCGTGCCTTGCACAAGGCGTTTG
>CAIYGK010000257.1 GCA_903925725.1 uncultured beta proteobacterium
GAGCCGGTTTGCTGGTTCTGTGCAGCGCTTCAGGATGGACGGCCAGGGTGAGGCAGTGCTATTTGACTTCAATCATCCGCTGGCGGGTCAGCCGGTGACCTTTGAAGTGCACGTGATTGGCGTATTGTGAACGCGGGTCTCGAAATTCTGCTGGCCGAGCCGAGAGGTTTTTGTGCCGGCGTTGATCGTGCCATTGAAATCGTCGAACGCGCACTGGCGAAATTTGGCGCACCGATCTACGTGCGCCACGAGATTGTTCACAACACCTATGTTGTCAACGATCTGAAAGCGAAAGGTGCCATCTTTATCGAGGAACTGGACGATGTGCCGGCCGGCGCGACCCTGATTTTTTCAGCGCATGGTGTGAGCCGCGCTGTGCAGGAGGAAGCGGCGGCGCGGGGCTTCCGGATTTTTGACGCCACCTGTCCGCTGGTGACGAAGGTACACGTGGAGGTCGCCAAGCTGCGCCGTGAAGGCTTTGAGTTCATCATGATCGGCCACAAGGGGCACCCCGAAGTCGAGGGCACCATGGGGCAGCTTGACGATGGCATTCATCTGGTCGAAGAGGTGGCCGACGTGGCGCTGCTGCGACCGGGGCAGCTTGAGCGACTGGCGCTGGTTACGCAGACCACCTTGAGCGTCGATGACGCTGCCGAAATTGCGGCGGCCGTCAAGGCGCGTTTTCCGGCTGTGCGCGAACCCAAGCAGCAGGACATTTGCTATGCCACGCAGAACCGCCAGGACGCGGTCAAGATTATGAGTCCGCAGGTTGATCTTGTGATTGTGGTCGGCAGTCCCACTAGTTCCAATAGCAACAGGCTGGCGGAACTTGCGCGCAAACTCGGGACGGCCAGTTACATGGTCGACAGCGTCGAGGAAATTCAGGCGCATTGGTTTGAAGGACGTCAGCGCGTTGGTTTGACGGCCGGCGCCTCGGCACCCGAGATTCTGGTGAACCGCGTGATGGAGCGCGTCAAGGAGCTCGGTGCGGTGTCGGTCCGCAAGATGAAGGGCATTGAGGAGACCATCAAGTTTCCCTTGCCCAAAGGCTTGAAGCTGAGCGAGCAGCAGCCATGAGTAGCCTCGACATTCAGCGCACTGACATTGAAGACGCCCTGCGCCGGCTCGATGCCCGGCAACCACATCTCTTGCGTAGAACGCCGCTGATGAAGCTGCCAGGCAGGCAGTTCGGACTGACCTGCGCGGAGGTCTGGCTCAAACTCGAACAGCTTCAACTCGGCGGGAGTTTCAAAGCGCGTGGCATGCTCAATCGCATGCTTGCCAACCAGATACCCGCGAGCGGCGTGATCATTGCGTCAGGTGGCAACGCCGGCATTGCGGCAGCCGCCGCTGCGCAGGCGCTCGGTGTGCCCTGCGAGGTCTTTGTGCCGCTGCTGGCGAGTCAGGCCAAGCGCGAGCGCTTGCGTCAACTTGGTGCCAGCGTCGTGGTGGCGGGTGCCGCTTACGCCGAGGCACTGGAGGCCTGTCTGTTGCGCCAGCGCTCCAGCGGTGCCTTGCTGCTGCACGCTTACGACCAACTTGAAGTCGTGGCGGGTGCCGCTACGCTGGCTGCGGAAATTGAATCAGTGGCTGGCGTGCCCGACAGTGTGCTGGTGAGCGTTGGCGGTGGTGGCCTGATCGGTGGTGTGGCTGCCTGGTTTGAGCATCGCGCGCGCGTCGTAGCGCTGGAGCCGACCCTGGCGCCCACCCTGTTTCAGGCGCGTCAGGCCGGGCACGCGGTTGACGTTTCGGTCAGCGGCATTGCGGCTGATTCGCTGGGCGCCAAGCGCATAGGCGAGATTGCCTGGAAGGTCAGCCAGCGCTACGTGAACGACGCCCTGCTGCTCAGCGATGAGGCGATTCGCGCCGCGCAGCTGTGGCTCTGGACCGAACTCAAACTCGCCGTGGAACCCGCTGCGGCTCTGGGTCTGGCAGCCTTGCAAAGTGGCGCTTACCGGCCTCAAGCGCACGAGCGGGTTTGCCTGATCCTGTGCGGTGCCAACCTGGACCCGGCCAGCCTGTCGGGCAATTGACGGCAAGCCCATCGTTTCAAAAATTACAATCTCACCATGCTAGACATTACTCTTCTCCGAAAAGACCTCGCCTCGGTGGTTGAACGCTTGCAGACGCGCAAGAATCCCCAGAGCTTTCTCAATGTGGACGCCTTCACGACGCTGGAGGCCGAGCGCAAGACGATCCAGATCCGGACCGAGGAGTTGCAGGGCCGGCGCAACAGCCTGAGCAAGCAGATCGGTCAACTCAAGGCCAAGGGTACGGCCGGGCAGCTTGAGGCGGATGCCGTCATGGCCCAGGTGGCCGGTCTGAAAGCCGAACTGGAAGCTTCCACCACCAGGTTGGACGAGATACAGGCCGACCTGCAGGTGCTGCTGCTGGCGGTACCGAACTTGCCGCATGAAAGCGTGCCCTTGGGCGCGGATGAGCACGCCAATGTGGTGGTGCGCAGCTGGGGTACGCCCAAGGCGTTTGACTTCCCTGTGAAGGATCACGTGGATCTGGGCGCGCCGCTGGGGCTCGACTTTGAGATGGGGGTCAAGCTCTCGGGTGCGCGCTTCGCCGTCATGAAGGGGCCGCTGGCACGCTTGCATCGGGCACTTGCCCAGTTCATGCTCGACGTGCAGACGCAGGAGCACGGTTACACCGAGTGCTACACGCCCTACATCGTGAACGCCGAGACGCTGCGCGGCACTGGGCAGCTACCCAAGTTTGAGGCCGATCTGTTTGCCGCCAAGAAGGGCGGGCAGGAAGGCGAGGAGGGGCTGGAGGACGCGTCGCTGTACCTTATTCCGACAAGCGAAGTTCCTCTGACCAACTTCGTCCGTGATGAGGTGGTCGCTGAATCAGCGCTGCCAATCCGGCTGACGGCACATACGCCGTGCTTCCGGTCCGAGGCAGGAAGTGCCGGGCGCGATACGCGGGGCCTGATCCGCCAGCATCAGTTCGATAAAGTAGAAATGGTTCAGATCGTGCACCCGGAGAAGAGCTATGCGGCGCTGGAAGAGATGACGGCGCACGCAGAAGCGATTCTGCAAAAACTCGGACTACCGTACCGTGTGATGGCCCTGTGCACAGGCGACATGGGTTTTGGTGCCAGCAAAACTTACGACCTGGAAGTCTGGCTGCCGGCGCAAAACACTTTCCGCGAGATCAGTTCGGTTTCCAACTGCGAAGCTTTTCAGGCGCGCCGGCTGCAGGCACGCTTCAAGAACGCGCAGGGCAAGAACGAACTGGTTCATACCCTCAATGGCTCCGGTTTGGCCGTCGGACGGACCTTGGTGGCGGTGCTGGAGAACTATCAGAATGCTGACGGCTCGATCAGCGTACCGCAAGTCTTGCAGGGTTACCTGGGTGGCCAGAGCGTTTTGGGTCAGGCACAAAGCAAGGCGTAGTCGGTGACGCTGGCTTTGACGTACCCAAATATTGTCCTGAATCAAGGTTTTGCCTTAAGTATTCAGGTGCGTCCCGGTCATAATACCGGCTGTGTGATATTCCGCAGTCTCAGGGCGCGCTCACGTCCCGTGACATTTTTGATTCCCAAAGGAAAACTATGCCCGCCTGGTTGCTGTATAGCGTTGTTTCATTGTTTTTCGTTCTTGCAGCGACTGCGCTTTTCTTTTTCACCGTGACCCGAGGCGCTCTTTTGATGCGCGGCGTCATGGCCGGCTCAGACAGCGACGCGGCCCACGTTTATCCGATTTATTCGAATCTGCGACTGATCCGGCTGATCGATTTCCAGCCCATCATTGCGGCTATTTTGTTGTTTCAGTATGACCGTCTGGTGTCTGCGATCACGCATGGCCTGCAGCACATGAACTTGCGCGGCAAGAACGTGTTGATCACTTCCTGTGCTTTTGGCAACGTCATTCCACGTGTTGTGAACGCCGCACTGGATACCGGCGCGCGCCGCGTGCTGATTGCCGACATCATCAAGAACGAACTTGATCATGCACAGGGCAAGCTGCTCTCGCATGCCGGCAAGATTGAATTCCTGCAAGAGAACGCCATTGCCATGAAGCAGGCTGATAACTCAGTCTCCGCCAATGTCATCTTCTTTCTCTTGCATGAACTGCCGCACCACCTCAAGGGTCAGGCCTTGAAAGAAGCAGGTCGCGTGCTGGAGCCGGGCGGCAAGCTCTATCTGGCTGAATTTCATCGACCCGACCTGTGGGTGCTGCGAGCGCTCAGCTGGACCTATTTCAAGGTTTTCGAGCCGCTCGGTCTCGCGCTCTGGGACACCCATGATCCGCTCAAGCAGCTTGAGGCCATGGGCGGCTTTAGCTGTGAACGCCGCACGGTGTTCTTCGGTAACTTCCAGATCATTGTTGCGACCAAAAATCCAGCCTGATCGTGTTCGGGCGTTTGCCCTGACCCAAATCTGTCAAGTGTCTGGCTGACCCAACGCGCGCAGCAGGGTCGAGTAAAGTTCATCGAGTTTGAACGGCTTGGCCAGGAAGTCACTCATTCCGGCTTCGAAGCACTGCGCCTTATCCTCGGCAAAGGCATTGGCGGTCATGGCAATGATGGGGGTGTGCCGGTAGCCAGGAATCTGGCGTATCTGCCGGCTTGCCTCCAGGCCGTTGACATTGGGCATTTGCATGTCCATCAGGATCGCTGCGTAATTGTTCTTTTGGGCCCGGGCAATCGCTTCTGCGCCGTCTGCCGCGCTGTCCACAACAAGATCAAGTGCTTCCAGCTGAATCAGGGTGACTTCACGGCTGACCGGCTCGTCGTCAACCACCAGAATGTTGCGACCACGGTAGCGTTGCCTGATAAGTGCTTCTGCATTGATCGAAGTTGCTGCTGTGGCTGCCGGCGCAGCTTCGGATCGCTTTTTCAGCTTGACGGTGAACCAGAAGGTACTTCCCGCACCTGGCGTGCTCTGGGCGCCGACTGCGCCTCCCATCAGATCGACCAGGCGCTTGGTGATGGCCAACCCAAGGCCGGTGCCACCGTACTTGCGGGTCAGGGAGTTGTCAGCCTGCTCGAAGGCGCCGAACAGGCGCGGCATGGCTTCGGGGCTGATGCCAATGCCGCTATCCTGAACCTCGAAACGAACTGCCACTGAATCATCGGTTTCCTCCTGCCTGAGGATGCGCAGGATCACTGTCCCTTCTTCGGTGAACTTCACTGCGTTGCTGGCGTAATTGAGCAAGGCCTGCTGCAGACGTGTCGGGTCTCCCATCAGATTGGTTGGAAACGGATCGATTTGAATCAGAAGTTCAATGCCCTTGGCTCTGGCACGACCCGAGACGATCGATCGGACGTTGGCCAGCAGGCCGCTGATGATGACCGGGGCTTCTTCCAGTGTCAGCTTGCCGGCTTCGATTTTGGAAATGTCCAGAATGTCATTGATGACGGAGAGCAGATGCTGTGCCGAGGTCTCGATGGTGTCAAAGCGCTTCGCCTGATTGGGCGTTATGCCCTCCCTGCGCAGGATGTTGATCATGCCGATGATGCCATTCATCGGCGTGCGAATCTCGTGGCTCATATTGGCC
>CAIYGK010000258.1 GCA_903925725.1 uncultured beta proteobacterium
ACCTTGACAGCGGCAGCCAGCTCACGCCCTTTAACGGCAAGATCAAGCTGATGCCGACCTGGCCCGAGTTCAAGCGCATCATCCCGAGTGCCTTGCGCGGCAGTGTGATTGGCTCCTTCCTGGGCATCCTGCCTGGAGGTGGCCCCACCATCGCCCAGTTTGCTGCCTACGCTCTCGACAAGCGTTTCAGCAAGTACAAGGATGAGATCGGCCACGGCGCCATTGAAGGCGTTGCCGGACAAGCCGCCGCCGACGAAGCGGCAGCACGTACCAGCTTTATTCCGCTGATGGCCATCGGTATCCCTGAGAACGCGGTGATGGCGCTCATGATGGGTGCCTTCATCATCAAGGGTATTCAGCCCGGCCCGAACATGATTGCCGGTCACCCCGAGTTGTTCTGGGGACTGGTGGCCAGTATGTGGGTAGGTAACTGCTTTTTGGTGATCCTGAACGTGCCCCTGGTGCGTTACTGGCTCTCGGTCTTCAAGATTCCCTTCAGTGTGCTGTTTCCGTCGATCCTGTTTTTCTGCTGCGTCGGCACCTACAGTATCAACAACAACTTGGATGACATCTACATTACCTCGATCTTTGGCATCATGGGCTATGTGTTCCTGCGCCTGAGGCTGGACCCGGCGCCACTCATGCTGGGTTTCATTCTGGGTCCGATGTTGGAGGAGAACTTCCGCCGTGCCATGCTCTTGAGCCGCGGGAGTTTCAACGTCTTCATCAATCGCCCGATCAGTGGCACCTTGATTGCCGCGATCGCCCTGTTCATTACATGGCAGGTGCTGGCGTTTTTCTTTCAGACCAGAAAAGCGCGGGCAGCTGCAACTGCTGCCTGATGTCAGAGGCAGTCATCGTATTTTTATTGAGGATCAATAAGCCATGTACAAGCACCTTTTTGTTCCCGTTGACGGCTCCAAGCGATCCCAGCGTGCCATGGATGGCAGTATTGAGCTTGCCCTGCAATTGGGTGCCCGCATTACCGGGTTTGTCGTGGAGCCTGATCTGCCAATTTCAACCATGGCCGGGCCTGGCAACGAGTTCGGAGAGCGCGTCAAGGGCCATGAGGCTGAAAATGAAGCTCACGCTGCTGCCTTGATGCAGCAGTTTGAAAAGCGTGCCTTGGACGCCGGAGTGGCCTTCACAGCACATAAGGCAACTTCCTATACGGTGGGGCAATCGATTGTGAGTGCTGCAGACAAATCAGGCTGCGACATGATTGTCATGGTGTCTCACAACCGCAGCCGGGTAGGCAAGTTTGTATTCGGTTCGCACACCAAGGATGTCATCATCGAAAGCAAGCTGCCTGTGCTGGTGTTGCGCTGATCACCTACTTCCTGGCCTGATGCTTGCACGCGAATGCACTAATGTGGCTGGTGTAGGTCTCAGCGACGCTGACGACCGAAACGGAGAATCACCCTCTACTACATTTCCTGGTGGTCAAGAGCCAGCGGGTATCGCCAAACGCTCGCCCGAAGCTTGACATTTGGGGCCCCCATCCAGTCAGACTACCGGACAGCTGACGATCGTGAACGCGAACAAAGTGCCCTATCCGGTCGGTCAGGAGAACTGGAAGCTGACACTCACAGATGGTCCTGAAAATCGGAAGCGGTCATTCAAATGCAGTGAGCAATTCAGTTCATGTGACGGGCTTCAGTGTAGCGATTGCCGACGGTCGCCAATGGCTGCCATAAGGCAGGAAATATCAGGCGCCGAAAGTGGTTCTAAAGCTATTGCTAGTTCATTTGCGCCCGCACCCAGACGTGACATGGATAAGTTCAAGTTAACGATCTTTCTTGGATGATTGGTCGGCTAACTTGCTGCGGTACAGCCCGGGCGACACTCCAAACCATCGCTTGCAGGCACGAAAAAAATTGCTTTGATCAACGAAGCCAAGCAACTCGGACACTTTTGCCAGTGGGTGGTGGTTGTCGGCCAAGTGCTTGTGTGCCAATTCAACCCGCACTTCGTCGAGCAGGTCCCGGAAACAGGTTCCATCTTCACGCAGCCGTCGTTGCAACGTTCGGTCTGTCATCAATAAGAAGCGCGCCACATCCTCGCGCTTTGGTTCGCCATCTTTCAATCTGGATGTCAATTGCTTGCGAACCTGTTCAGAAATTCCCTGCTTGCCCATATCACGAAGCCGATCCGCGATGAGCTGCTCGTGGACGGCCAGCACGGACGGGTTATGACTTGGCAGCACCACATTCAAGTCCGTCTCCCGATATAGCAAGAATGTAGTGGGTTGATCGAAACGCAATTCACACTGAAAGGCGGTTTTGTATGGCCCAAGATGTTGCGGCGCCGGAAATGCGAACCCGGCAGCCAACGGATCCAAATCCTGTCTTGTCAACCAGTTGCACAACATCAAGAGTGTCAAAAGCCCAAACTCAGTACGTTGGCGGGGCACTGAACGCCTGTTTCCAACGTGACCCAACGTCAAGACGTATCCAAGTTTCGATTGTTCGACTGCGAAAGTCGCTGCGTCTGACACCACGGCCATGGAGTGGGCCATTGCCTTGAGCCCATCCAGCAAAGTAGAACTCGATGCCATCGCATAACCGACCAAATCGAGGTTACCAAACTTTGAAGCCAACTCTCTGGTCAAGCCGAGGGTGGCATTTCCCGACTGTGAAACCGCCAATTCCCACAAAATGCTGATCGCATCAGCAGAGTAGCGTGCATTCGAGTCGGTAAGAAGACCTATATCCAAGCACGCAGCAGCGAATAGAGCGGCTGGATTAAGTCCTTCAGCCTCAAACATTTCAGAGACACCCCGAAGCCAGGCAGCTGAGCTTGTGCGCTCGTTCACGATATTGCTCTCTCATTTAGCGCCCATGGGTCCGAGGCCACGACAGGCGTCGACCAAAAGTTGTGCCACAAAGTCAGTAGATTGGCACGCTTCGGATAGTGCAATTGGTAAGTCCCGTTCATAGAATAAATTTCGCGCTGTGGCAGTGGAATTCTCTGCAGGTTTACGGTGCGGGGCAAGATGTGATTTACCCGAATATGGAGACAAACATGAAATTCAAAGCGAGAAGGCTGCTCTGGGCAGGTTTGGTTTTGCTGGCCAGCTTTGCTGGATGTGGCGGAACGGCACGACCCCCAGAGGAGCGCGTAATTACCTATGGCGTTGTGCACGGTGTCAATGATTCAGCTAACTCGGGAACCTATTTTTGGAAAGGTCTACCTTTCGCCAAACCGCCTGTTGGTGCACTGCGCTGGATGGCACCTGTTGAACCAGATCCATGGAGTGGCGTTTTGCAAACTAACACGTTTGGCAATGCTTGCATTCAGTACGGCCGGATATACGGACCTGGCTCCAACAATACATACGATGCCACCATTGGTACAACGCTAAATACGGCGGTAGGTAGCGAAGACTGTCTGACCCTTAACATCTGGCGTCCTGCCAGCGACGAGGCCAACCTGCCTGTTGTTTACTTTATTTATGGTGGAAGTGACGTGTCTGGCTACTCCGCCGATCCTGTTTACGACGGAGCGACATTGGCCAAGACGGCAAATGCTGTCGTTGTCACGGCCAACTATCGAGTCGGTTTGTTTGGCTGGCTAAATGTGCCGCAACTCAAGAGCGGGGCAAATGTCAATGACGATTCTGGAAACTTTGGCACTCTGGATACGATCAAGACACTGCAATTCATCAACAAGAATATTGCATCTTTTGGGGGTAATGCTGGCAATGTAACCGTCATGGGGCAGTCCGCTGGCGCCATCAATGTGTATGCACTGATGACCTCGCCCCTGGTTGTCAATGCAAACCCCAAGTTGTTTCACAAGGCAATTCCCATCAGCGGTGGCATTTCCTTGGCGAGCAACCTGCCGGCGGGTAGCATTGCCACACTCAGTCCGACTTCAACGTACTTGGCACAAGGCAATGCACTTCTTAACAACCTCCTGATCGCAGATGGAAAGGCTACGGACAACGCAACTGCCCAAGCCTACGCAGCAACGCAGACAAACGCCCAAATCGCCAGCTATCTGCGTTCC
>CAIYGK010000259.1 GCA_903925725.1 uncultured beta proteobacterium
ATCGCTGCCCATGTGCTTGGTCGGCGAGAAGGTCGTAGGCGCGCTGCCAAAAATATCAGCCGGTGTATTCATCTTGTCCATAGCCTTGATGAAGCTTTCGGTCGTCAGGTTCGCTCCGGCCTGCTGCGCTGCCCGGGCGAACGTGTCGACGATCAGGTAACCGTAGGCAGCAAAAACAGAGGGCTCTTCGTTGAACCTGGTCTTGAACTTGTTGGCCCAGAAGCGGATCGGTTGTGATGCGTCGTCCAGGTAGGGATTCTGTGCCGTCATGGAAGCGTACAAGCCATCCATGGCTTTGCCGCCGAGCTTGTGAATGACGTCGATGTAGGCGGCATTGGACGCCAGAAAGACCGGGTTGAAGCCCGTCTTGCGCGACTCGCCGATGGCGCCTATGGTCTCACGAACAATCGTGCCCAGCACCACCATTTCGCAACCAGCGGCCTTCATCTTGGCAACCTGTGAAGAAAAATCAGTGGCGCCACGTTTGTAGGATGTCTTCTCGGTGTAGTCCATACCGATCGCCTTCAGACCTGCCTCGCCGCCGCGCATCACCTCCAGTCCGAACTCGTCGTCCTGGTACATGGTGCAGACTCGTCTGATGTTCTTCTCTTTCACCAGCTTGGGCGCGGTCTTGCGGATCTGGTCAAAGTAGGGAACCGAGAAAGCGTATTTCAGCTTGTGCAGGGGTTCGTACATTTCGCGTGCTGCAGTCAGTGGAAAGAAATTCATGACATTCTTCTCAAACTGTACCGGCATCGCCGCCAGGTTTTGTGCGGTTCCAATATGCCCGACCATCATGAAGATCTTGTCCTGATTTACCAGTTTTTGCGCTGCCAGAAAGGCCTTCTTGGGGTCGTAGTTGGAGTCTTCGATGATGATCTTGAGCTTGCGGCCGTTGATGCCGCCCTGCTCGTTGATTTCATCGACGCGCAGCATCATGCCCAGGCGCGCCTGTTTGCCCAGGCTGACGGCCGGACCCGACAGGTCCTGGATTGAGCCCAGTGTGATTTCGGTCTTGCTGACGCCTTGTTGCGCCAGTGCGCAGCCGGCGGTCAGCGCCAGTGCGGCGAGGGCGGCCGTGTGTTTGATTTGCATCCAGGTCTCCTTCGAGGGGCGGGGTATAGTGCATTTTTGACGCCAGCGCTGGAAAGTCAAGCTGGTGAATCTACCTAGGGATGGTTGAGCATCCCCAGAACTACAGGATCCGGCATGAGTGAGTTACTCGAGATACAGGCCAAGGGTGGAATCTGGCGCGTGCGCTTGAACCGGCCGCGGGAGCGCAACGTTTTTTCCCTTGAGTTGATGCGCAGCCTCACAAATACCGCCCAGCAGATTCGCGATGAGCCGGGCGTGCGTGCCGTCATCCTGTGTGCCGCCGGGCCGCACTTTTCTGCAGGGATGGATCTGACTGAGGTTCAGAAGTCGGACGTGAGCAAACTGAGCCTGGCCGAGCGCCGCAGGCTGGCTGCGCTGGGCGAGCGCATGTGCCAGGCCTGGGAGGATATTCCTGCCGTCACGGTTGCTGCCATCGAAGGGCATTGCATCGGTGGCGGTGCGGCGCTGGCCGCGGCGCTGGACTGGCGCGTGATCAGCAGTTCCAGCTGGTTCTGGCTGCCCGAAATAGCGCTTGGCCTACCGCTGGGCTGGGGCGCGCTACCGCGTGTGGTGAGTTTGCTCGGGCCGGCCAAGGCCAAGCGCTTCATTATCCTGGGGGAGCGTTTGCACGGCCCGCAGGCACTCGATTTTGGTTTGGCTGATTACCTGGTAGCCGACGGCCAGGCCGAGGCCGAGGCATGGAAGCTGGCGCAGCGAATTGTCGATTTGCCCGAGGTTGCCGTGACCATGAGCAAGCAGGCGGTCAACGCCAGCGCCAATGCCTTGAGTCACATTGCGTCCCACATGGTCAGTGACCAGCTCGCGCTGGCATTGATCAGCGAGGAAGCGTTAGCGGCGCGGGCCAGTTTTACAACCAACAAAAGAGGTCAGTGATGACAATTTCTGCGCCCGTCAGGGCTGTTCCATCGGATATTGAAATCGCCCAAGCCGCAACGCTGAAGCCGGTGCTTCAGATGGCTCAGGAGCGCTTGGGCATTCCGGTCCATGCGCTCGAACCTTATGGCCACTACAAAGCCAAGATTGATCTGGCCTGGTTGAACCAGCAGACCGGTCCGAACGGCAAACTGGTGCTGGTGACGGCGATCAGCCCGACACCGGCTGGCGAGGGCAAGACCACCACCGTGGTTGGTCTCGGAGATGCCTTGAACCGGATTGGCAAGCGCACCGTGATTGCGCTGCGCGAGCCTTCGCTGGGGCCGGTGTTCGGCATGAAGGGCGGCGCAGCCGGTGGCGGTTATGCGCAGGTGGTGCCGATGGAAGACATCAACCTGCATTTCACCGGTGACTTCAATGCCATTGCGCTGGCGCACAACCTGCTAGCTGCACTGATTGACAACCACATCCATCACGGTAATTCGCTTCGCTTTGATTTTCGTCGCATTGTCTGGCGTCGCGTCATTGACATGAACGACCGGGCCCTGCGTTCCACTGTGATTTCGCTCGGTGGATCCGGCAATGGCTTCCCGCGTGAAGACGGCTTTGATATCGTCGTCGCGTCTGAAGTGATGGCCATCTTTTGTCTGGCCACTTCGCGCAAGGATTTGAAGGCACGCCTGGGCAATATCATCGTCGGCTACACGCGTGACTTGACCCCCATCAGGGCCAGTGATTTGCAGGCGCAAGGTGCGATGGCAGCGCTGTTGAAGGACGCCATCAAACCCAATCTGGTGCAAACACTGGAGAACAATCCGGCCATCATTCACGGTGGACCATTTGCCAATATCGCGCACGGCTGCAATACGGTCACCGCAACCCAGGCTGCCCTGAAGCTCGGCGCGTACGTAGTCACCGAAGCTGGTTTTGGTGCTGACCTCGGAGCTGAAAAATTCATTGACATCAAGTGCCGCAAGTCCGGGTTGAGGCCTGATGTTGCGGTGATTGTGGCCACACTGCGGGCCCTCAAGTACCATGGCGGTGTCGATCTGAAGGACCTCAACACGCCGAACCTGATCGCGCTGGAGAAGGGTTTGCCCAATCTGGAACGACACGTCGAAAATATCCGCCACCGCTACGGTTTGCCTTGCGTGGTAGCGCTCAACCATTTCACGGCAGATACCGAACCGGAACTCACCTTGCTGCGCCGGCATATGGACCGGCAAGGTGTTCCGGTGGTGATTGCGCGCCACTGGTCAGACGGATCGGCTGGCGCCGAGGAATTGGCGCATGCGGTGGTGAAACTGGCCGAGTCGGGCACGGCGCACATGCGTTATGTGTACCAGGACGAAGACAGCTTGTGGGAGAAGATGAAGGCGATTGCGACCAAGGTTTATGGTGCCGCAGACATTTCGGCAGATACGGCGGTGCGTAGCAAGATCGCCAAACTGCAACAGGACGGCTACGGTCACTACCCCGTTTGCGTGGCCAAAACCCAATACTCATTTTCGACCGACCCCAAGCTGCGCGGTGCGCCATCGGGCCACATGGTCAATATCCGCGAAGTGCGCCTGGCGGCGGGCGCTGAATTTGTCGTGATGATTTGCGGCGATATCATGACCATGCCGGGTCTGCCCAAAGAGCCTGCGTCATCGCGGATCGACATTGACGACGACGGCAAGATTTCAGGGCTTTTCTAGCTGGCAGCCTTGACGGCGAGCACCGGACAGGACACCGAGAGAAGCAGTTCCTGCGCCACGCTGCCCATGATCAGTTTGCCAACCGGCGAGCGCTTTCTCAGGCCAATGATGAGCAGGGAGGCGCCGAGTGACTCAACCAGCCCTTCAATCTCCTCGACAGCATTCTTGCCGCGAACAAATTGCTTCAGTTCGGTGTCGATGCCGCAGTCGTTCAGGATCTGCTGTACCCGCTCGTAGTCCTGGACATCGGCCAGGGAAGGATCTTCCTTGCTGCCGCCGGGGCTGGCGTTGACAACGACGAGACGTTCTTTGCGGCGCGTCGCAACTTCTATTCCTTTGTCCAGAGCGGCCTGACCCTCGGGACGTGGCACATAGGCTACAAGTATTGTCATAAATTTCCTCTGCGAAAAAACCAAACTCGACTCAGGTGGTGCAGGGTTGTGACACCATCGGCAAGTCTGATTCTAGACCCGTCGGCTCTGCATTTCGCCTTGCGTACATAATCCGGCCTCGGCCAGGCGTCTCCTTGCATCCCTGACGTATCGACGAGCGGAACAACATGAGCAAAACCACGGCAATCACCCATTTCCGAATGAGGCAAGCGCTGCTCGGCCTGAGCATGTTGGCCGTGGCGCTATCGGGTTTTGCGCAGGCAGATCAGGAGCAACCGGGTGCAACGCCGTTTCGACCGACGGTCACCAGCGGCGCCACCCTTTCGGCCCCGGGCTGGCTGGAACTTGAATTTGGCGGTCAGCGTCTTGGCGGAAATGGCGTGGACCGGCGCAACAGTTGGCCTTACCTGCTGAAATACTCTGTCAATGATCGTTTTGCCTTGCTGCTCGGCGGCGACGCCTACGTCCTTGCAACGCCGGCCCAGGCGCCGCGAATCAGCGGGCCGGGTGATACCACGCTGACCCTGAAATACCGTGCACCGGATGCGCCCGAAGGCATCAGTTTCGGGCTTGAAGCCACAGTCAAGTTGCCAACAGCCGCGGATGGACTCGGCAGTGGTGAGCGCGACTTCAGCTTGAAGGGTATCTACGGCCTCGATCTCCCGAACGGCCTTCACCTCGATACCAACCTGGTGGCGACCCGGCTCGGTACCGTTCTGATGGATCAAGGCAATTACCAGTGGACCTGGGCGGCGGCGCTGAG
Organism: uncultured beta proteobacterium; assembly: GCA_903925725.1. GTDB lineage: Bacteria > Pseudomonadota > Gammaproteobacteria > Burkholderiales > Burkholderiaceae_C > Rhodoferax. The sequence goes on from CAIYGK010000259.1 coordinate 4,845, forward strand.
CCGCCAGTTCGGAGATGCCTGGACGCTTGCAGGTGATTTCTCGGGCACTGCCCAGAGTGGCGCACCATCGACCGCCCAGTTTCTTTCTTCGGCCAGTTACGCACTGAGCAAACGCCTTGTGATCGATGGTGGTCTTGCGGTCGGACTGAACAGCCATTCGCCCAGGTTCACCGTCTTCAGCGGTTTGACCGTGCTCATGGGCAAAGTCAACTGAGCGCGCAAGAATGATTGAGGTTGACGAGCCTGACCCCGGCACTGGCTCCACAGTTAGGGCTGCTTGGTTCCCCACCTGACCCGGTTGGCCGCTTCACCATGCGGGAAGGCCCGTCAAAATGTATTGTAAGGGCCAATGCAGAATCGGGGTCGGGCTTTAGAATCGGTCCTCATGTCTTACCTCGTGCTGGCCCGCAAGTACCGCCCCCGCAACTTTTCCGAAATGGTGGGGCAGGACCATGTGGTGCAGGCCCTCTCCAATGCCCTGGGCACGCAGCGCCTGCACCATGCCTACCTGTTTACCGGCACACGCGGCGTTGGCAAGACAACGGTCTCGCGCATCCTGGCCAAGTCGCTTAATTGCCAGGGCGCCGACGGACAGGGCTCCATCACTGCCGCGCCCTGTGGGGTCTGCCAGGCTTGCCGTGATATTGATGCCGGCCGCTTTGTTGACTACACCGAGCTTGACGCTGCCTCGAACCGCGGTGTGGATGAAGTGCAAGCCTTGCTGGAGCAGGCGGTCTACAAGCCGGTGCAGGGACGATTCAAGGTCTTCATGATCGACGAAGTTCACATGCTGACCGGCCACGCTTTCAACGCCATGTTGAAGACGCTGGAGGAGCCACCCGACTACCTCAAATTTGTGTTGGCCACAACCGACCCGCAAAAGGTGCCGGTGACCGTGCTGTCGCGCTGTTTGCAGTTCAATCTGCGGCCCATGGCACCAGAGACCATTCGTGAACACTTGCAGAAAGTTCTGCAAGCCGAGAACGTGCCGGCCGACGTGCAGTCGCTCACCTTGCTGGCGCGTGCGGCGCGCGGCTCCATGCGCGACGCGCTGAGTCTGACGGATCAGGCCATTGCCTTTGGCGCCGGGCGAATTGAAGAGACCCTGGTGCGTCAGATGCTGGGCAGCGTCGATCGCTCCTACGTGCTGCACCTGATTGAGGCGCTGGCGTTGGGCGACGGCAAGACGGTGGTCGAAACTTCAGAGGCACTGCGCCTGAATGGTTTGAGCGCTGCTTCAACCCTGGAAGAAATGTCGGCCGTGTTGCAGCGCATGGCTGTCATTCAGACCGTTGCCGATGCGGCGCAGAGCGACGAGATGGATCCGCAAGCAGCTGACACGCTGCGTCTGGCAGCACTGATGCCGGCTGACGAGACGCAACTGCTTTACAGCATTTGCCTGCATGGACGTGCTGACCTTGGGCTGGCGCCTGACGAGTATGCTGCGCTGACGATGGTGCTGCTGCGCTTGCTGGCCTTCAAGCCGGCTGTGCGGCCGGCGGCACAGGCTGAAAAAAAAACTCTGAAAAGTCCGGCACCTGAGGCGCCCATGCTGCCGGTCCAGCAACTGGCGGTGCGCAGTACCCCGCTGGCTGCAGACGCCGCGGTGACGCGCTCCGGCGAGCCTGCACCCAGGGTGGCTAGCGCGCAGGCAGCAAGCAAAGTGCTCGCCTTTCCGGTGCGCGTGCAGGCTGATTCTCGCGGTGAAGCGGTGGCCGGCGAGTCGGGCCATGCTGTGCTGCGCCCAACCGAAGATGGCGATTTCTGGCACAAGTTGGTGAGTCAACTTATCGCTGACGATGCCATCACCGCCATGGTGCGCGAACTCGCCTTGCAGTCGCAACTGGTGGCTCAGGACACCGATCAGTGGCTGCTCAGAGTGGAACGTGAGTCTCTCAACCAGGCTGGCAGTCGCGATCGGCTGGCCACGGCCCTGCAGGCGGCAGGTCACGAAGTGCGTCTGGTGGTGGAAGTGGGTCGCGTTACAGACAGTCCGGCCCGACGCAACGTGGCATTGGCCGCTGAGCGCCAGATGGCTGCCGAGAAAATCATTTTCGACGACCCCTTTGTGCAGACCATGATGCGCGATTTTGGAGCGAAAATTGTGCCCGGCAGCATCAAGCCGGGCTGACCTACCGTTAATCAAGGAAAACCGATGTTCAACAAAGGACAACTCGCTGGCCTCATGAAGCAGGCGCAGGCGATGCAGGACAACATGAAAAAGGCCCAGGATGAACTGGGTTTTGTCGAAGTCACCGGCGAGTCTGGCGCCGGGCTCGTGAAGGTCACGATGACCTGCAAACATGATGTCAAGCGCATCAGCATCGACCCCAGCCTGCTGGCTGAAGACAAGGACATGCTGGAAGATCTGGTGGCTGCAGCTTTCAATGCAGCGGTGCGCAAGGCGGAAGAAACGTCTGCTGAAAGAATGGGCAAGATCACTGCGGGGATGCCGGGATTGCCCGGCGGCATGAAGTTCCCGTTCTGAGGATGTCCAACGCCAATTCGCTTGAGGTGCTGATCCAGGCGCTGCGCCGTTTGCCCGGCGTGGGTGTCAAGTCCGCTTCGCGCATGGCTTTCCATCTACTGCAACATGACAGGCCTGCAGCACTGGCGCTGTCGCACGCGCTGCAAGTCGCTGTTGAGGGCGTGCGGCACTGTGAGCGTTGTCATACGTTCACGCAGGACATCATCTGCGGTACCTGCCTGGACCCACGGCGTGACGCCAGCAAGCTGTGCGTGGTGGAGACACCGGCCGATCAGTCGGCGGTGGAGCGCACCGGTGCCTACCGTGGCCTGTATTTTGTGCTGATGGGCAAGCTCAGCCCGCTCGACGGTATCGGACCCAAGGACATTGGTCTGAAGGGCTTGTTTGAGCGGGCCTGTGACGGCGTGGTTCAGGAAGTCATTCTGGCGACCAACTTCACCGCTGAAGGTGAAGCCACGGCCCATGTCATAGGCGAGGGTCTGAAGACCAAGGGCTTGCGCCTGACCCGTCTGGCCCGCGGCGTACCGGTGGGCAGCGAGCTCGAATACGTTGACCTGGGCACCATCGCGCACGCCTTGGTGGACCGGCGTTAGACCCGAATTCCTAGCGTTTGACTGGTGGCGCGGGCTTGGCGGCTTTGCCGCGGTTGACAGGGGCTTTCGCCGCTGCCTTGCCCCGGGCTGCCGGGGCTGTTTTGCGGCCCTTGGGTGGGGCACGCTTGGGCGCTGCCAGGGTAGCCAGTGACAGTTGGCCGTTATCCGCCAGATGAGCGGCAACATCGGTTTCAAGATGGCTGGCGCGTGCGACCAGCAGGCTCGATCCGGCCTTGATCACGACGCGTGGCGGAATATTGTTGATGCTGCGTAATGCCTGCTCGGTCATGCCCACGCGCTTGGCCGCGTCGGCGGGTCGCATGGTCGTCGGTGCCAGCCAGACAGTCCAGCTCGCCAGTCGACCGCCACTGTAGGCCTCGAGATTGCGCTGAAAGATCTCTGCGTTGTCCCAGGGCAGCAGTATCTGCGGTGTACCGGCAGCCAGAATCACGGGGCGGTTGGCCGATGGATTGAGCGCCTTGAAGTCTTCCAGTGGCACTTCGGCCAGTTTGGCAGCCAGCGCGACGTCTATGTCACGCTTGATGTCCACCGGCTGGAAATAAGGATGGTTTTCGATTTGCGGCAGAGTGGAGTTGAAGGCTGCCGGTTGGCTCACAATATTTTTCACTGCCTGCAATTTGGGCACGTAAAAGCGCGTCTCCATTGGCATATTGAGTTCGCTGTAGCTGGTGCCCAAACCGGCTCGCTGGTTCTTCGCGATGGCGCGCGCCACGCTGCCCTCGCCCCAGTTGTAGGCAGCCAGCGCCAGCTGCCAGTCGCCAAACATGCCGTAGAGTTTTTGCAGATAGTCGAGCGCCGCGCGGGTTGAAGCCAACACGTCACGCCGGTCATCCCGAAAAGCGTTCTGCTTCAATTCATAGGTTTTCCCGGTGGCCGGCATGAACTGCCACATGCCAGCTGCCTTGGCGCTGGAGACGGCCTGCGGATTGAACGCGCTTTCAATGAAAGGCAGCAGGGCCAGTTCGGTCGGCATATTGCGCCGTTCCAGTTCTTCGACGATGTGGAACAGGTACTTGCGTGAACGTTCGGCCATGCGCAGGATGTAGTCGTTGCGACTGCTGTACCAGAGTTCGCGGTCGTGTACCAACTGGTTGTCCAGGTCGGGCATGGCGTAACCGCGCCGGATGCGCTCCCACAGGTCGGCGGGTGGCGCCAACGCCGCCACCGCGCCAGAGGCGGCAAGCGTTGCCGTGATGGGCAGCAGTTCGTTGCCGGGACTCGCTGCGGCGTTGCGTGATAGGTCAGAAGCGCCGCTGCCCGGTGCCGTTGCGCTCTTGCCGCGAGCGATCTCGGGTGGCTTGACGATGCCCGTGCTGGCACAGCCCGCGAGCCAGATCAGACTGCACAGGCAAACCCTCTGGAGAATTTTCATTGGAACTGGTTCTTCCACTGACGAAGCGCAGCAAAAACGCTCACTTCATCGTCTGCCGCTGCGTCAAAAGTCCGGGCTGCCCGAATGACGGCGGCCTGGCTGGTGCGCAGGTAGGGGTTGATCTGGCGTTCCATCGCGATGGAAGATGGCAGGCTGGGCTGATTTGCTGAGCGCAGTTCCCGCACCTTTGCAAGGTAATCGGTCAGGGCGCTGTTATCCGTTTCCACAGCACAGGCAAATTTCAGGTTGCTCAGGGTGTATTCATGGGCGCAGCAAACCCGCGTAGTGTCGGCCAGCGCGGAGAGCCGCTTGAGTGAGCCCAACATCTGCGCCGGCGTGCCTTCGAACAGGCGGCCGCAGCCGCCGCTGAACAAGGTGTCGCCGCAAAATAGAACAGGCGCCTGCCCCGGTACCGCTGTGTAATAGGCGATGTGACCGGCGGTGTGGCCCGGCACCTCGATCACCTCCAGGCTCAAGCCCAGGCATTGCACTCGCTCGCCGTCGCCAAGCCGCGTCAGTGGCTCCGGCATGGCTTCACGCTGCGGACCGAACACCCGGGCACCGGTGGCTTGGCGCAGCGCGGCGACGCCGCCCGTGTGATCCGGGTGATGGTGCGTGACTAGAATGTCCTGCAGTTGCAGATTGAATTTTTGCAGCGCAGCGAGCACGGGCTGGGCGTCGCCGGGGTCAACTACCAGCGCATGGCTGCCGTCGTGCAACATCCAGATGTAGTTGTCGCTGAAGGCGGGTAGTGGGATTAACTTCATGAACGATCAAATTATAGGTTTGCATGACTGGTTTGCGACGCCGCCCGGATGCTATCTGCTGCAGTGGGAGCGCGCGCAGCTTGATCTTGCCGTTGCCGACATTTTTGGTTACCACGCCTTGCAACTGGGCCTCAGCGAACTCGATGCCCTGCGTGCCAACCGCATGCCACACCGCTGGCTGGCCAACGCAACACCGGCACCGGGCGCTGCCATTGTGACCGACTTCTCGGCGCTGCCCTTTCCTGCGAGCAGCCTGGATCTGGTGGTGTTGCCGCATTCTCTGGAACTGGCCAGCGATCCGCATGCCACCCTGCGTGAAGTGGAGCGTGTGCTGGTACCCGAGGGGCGCGTCGTGATCTGTGGCTTGAATCCAGTGTCGCTCTGGGGGTTCCGGCAGAAGCGAACGCGACTGTACCGGCGCCTGGGTTTCGGAAGAAAGTTCATGCCACAGGAGGAGTGCATCGGCTACTGGCGATTGCGCGACTGGCTGCGCCTGCTTGGCTTTGAAGTCGAAGTCGGACAGTTTGGCTGCTACCGGCCGGCGCTGGCAGGTGAAACCTGGTTGCGACGCTTTGCCTGGATGGACTGGATCGGCAAACGCTGGTGGCCGATTTTCGGCGCTGTGTATTTTTTGGTCGCGGTCAAGCGCGTGCGTGGTGTGACCCTGCTGAGTCCGGCCTGGAAGCCCTCGCGATCGGTCGCGGCTGCGCAGGTGTCGGTGGCCGGCAGTGCGAGCCTGAATCGCTCTGAGACAATCGCCGACGCAACAATGGGAAAGACTGATTGAATACGATAGAAATCTACACCGATGGCGCCTGCAAAGGCAATCCGGGTCCCGGTGGCTGGGGTGTGCTCTTGAAGTCAAAAGACGCGGAAAAGGAATTGTTCGGTGGCGAACTGGCGACCACCAACAACCGTATGGAAATGATGGCGGTGATCGAGGCCTTGTCGGCCCTGAAGCGGCCCTGTCATGTGAACCTTCATGTGGATAGCCAGTACGTGCTCAAGGGCATGACCGAGTGGCTCGCCGGCTGGAAGGCCCGGGGCTGGAAGACGGCCTCCAAACAAGCGGTCAAGAACGTCGACCTGTGGCAGCGCCTGGATGCGTTGGTTGCAAATTCCGCCCACCACATTGAGTGGCACTGGGTGCGCGGTCACGACGGTGACCCCGGCAACGAGCGCGCTGATGAACTTGCGAATCTGGGTGTGGAAAAGGCCTTGCAGCAGCGCTGAAATTCAGACCAGATTGCAGGCGACCTGCGTCTGTGCATTGAGCGCACGCAGAACCGGCGTCTGGGTGGCACAGCCGGCCACGGCCTTCGGGCAACGCGTTCGAAAGATGCAGCCCGATGGCGGGTTGATCGGGGACGGCAGATCGCCGTGCAGCAGTTGCAAGGTCTTGTGGCGTTCACGACGTGGATCCGGTGTCGGAACGGCGCTGAGCAGGGCCTGCGTGTAAGGGTGGCGCGGGTCCTGGTAGATCGCGTCCTTGGTGGCGAGTTCCATCGTGCGGCCAAGGTACATCACCATGACGCGCTGGCTGATGTGTTTGACCACCGCCAGATCGTGCGCAATAAATACCAGTGCCAGACCCATGCGGGACTGGAGTTCCATCAGCAGGTTGATGATCTGCGCCTGGATCGATACGTCCAGCGCAGAAACCGGTTCGTCGCAAATCACCAGCTTGGGCTCCATCACCAGTGCCCGGGCAATGCCGATGCGCTGGCACTGGCCGCCTGAAAACTCGTGTGGATAACGGTTGATCTGCTGCTCGGTCAATCCGACCTGCTCCATCATCGAGCGCACTTTTTGCATGACCTCGGTGCGTGACATGGCAGGGTAGTGGGTCTGCAGTGGTTCGGCGATGATCTGGCCAATCGTCATGCGCGGATCGAGTGAAGCCAGCGGGTCCTGAAAGATCATCTGCACACTTTTGCGCACGCTCTGCCAGACCTGCCGACTGGCTCCAAAAAGCTCTTGATCCTGCCAGACAATGCTGCCCGAGCTTGCTGGAATCAGATTGAGCATGGCGCGTGCCAGCGTTGACTTGCCGCAACCGGACTCACCGACGATGCCCAGCGTCTCACCGGGCGAAATGTCGAACGAGACACCATCGACCGCCTTGAGCCAGCGCGAGGGCGTCCACGGCCAGGGGGAATCCCCCTTCATCTCGAAGTGGACTTTCAAGTCTCGTACCGACAACAGCGGCGCGGGCCGACTCATACGCCAAGCTCCCTGGCGTGGCGCTGCACTTCGATGGCACTCTTGTGGCAGGCGCGCAGCACGCCGCGCCCGCCATCGGCGTCCGACTCGCCGCACTGAAGGGCCGGGCGCACCCGAACGCAATTCGCCTCGGCCATCGAGCAACGCTCACTGAACGGGCAGCCAGGCGGCAACTGGGCCATGTTGGGCGGTGCGCCTGCAATGGCAACCAGCGCTTGCTCGCCCTGGTGCAAACGCGGAATGGCGCCCAACAAACCGACCGTGTAGGGGTGGCTGGGGCGGTAGAAGATGGACTCTGCGCTGCCTTGCTCCATGACACGGCCACCGTACAGCACCATAACCTCGTCGCACAGGCCCGCGACCACTCCCAGATCGTGCGTGATCATGACGATGGCGGTCCCAAAGTCGCGCTGCAAATCGCGCAGCAGGGCGATGATCTGCGCTTGCACCGTGACATCCAGCGCCGTGGTCGGCTCGTCGGCAATCAGCACCTCGGGCTCGCAGAGCAAGGCCATGGCGATCATCACGCGCTGGCGCATGCCACCGGAGAATTCGTGCGGGTACATGCCGATGCGCTTGGCGGCTTCCGGAATCTTGACTGAGTCCAGTGCCTGGATCGCACGCGCTCTGGCCTGACCGCGTGTCATGCCCTTGTGTAACTCCAGCACCTCGGTCATCTGACGTTCGACCGTCAGATAGGGGTTGAGTGAAGTCATCGGGTCCTGAAAAATCATGGCCACGCGATTGCCTCGAATCCGGTTCAGCTCGGGCGCTGGCAAGGTCAGCAAGTCCTGACCGTCAAACACGGCCCGGCCGCTGGCCGCGCCATTGATGGCCAGTAAGCCCATCATGGCCAGTACCGTCTGGCTCTTGCCGGAACCGCTTTCACCGACGATGCCCAGCGTCTGTCCACGGTTCAAGGAAAAGCTGATGTCGTTGACAGCAGTGAGCAGACCGTCGGGCGTCTGAAACTGCACGCTGAGCTTGTTGACTTCAATCAGCGCCATCAACGTTCCTTCGGGTCCAGCGCGTCGCGCATGCCGTCGCCAATGAAATTGAAGCAGTACAGCGTGACCGACAGCAAGGCGGCCGGGAACAGCAGAATCCAGGGAGAAACTTCCATCACCTTGGCGCCATCCTGAATCAGCACGCCCCAACTGGTCATGGGTTCCTGAATGCCAAGGCCCAGGAAAGAGAGCACCGATTCGGTCAGAATCACGCCCGGCACGGTCACCGTGGTGTAGATGACCACCACGCCAAGCAAATTCGGAACGATGTGGGCGAAGATGATGCGTGCCGTCGAGACGCCCATTGCACGCGCTGCTTCGACATACTCCATGGAGCGCAAGGAGAGGGTTTGGCCACGTACGACACGCGCCATGTCCATCCATGAAAACACCGTGATCGTGATCACCACCAGATAGAACTCGCGACCCAGAATGGTCACCAGCAGGATGGCGATCAGCAGGTAGGGGATGGCGTACATCATGTCGACGATGCGCATCATCACGGCATCGACTTTGCCGCCCAGAAAGCCCGCCGTGGCGCCCCAGGCAATGCCCAGCGAGACCGAGGCCAGTGTGGCCAGCAAGCCCACCGTGAGTGAAATGCGCCCCCCGATCAGGCAACGTACCAGCAGATCGCGCCCGGCATCGTCGGTACCCCAGAAATGCGCGTTCTTGAAACTCGGCGCGGCGTTCATGGCGTCCCAATCGGCACTGTCAAAGGCATGGGGCAAAACCCAGGGGCCAACGACGCAGGCCAGGGCGATCACAAACAGCAGGCACAGGCTGATGGTGGCGGCCTTGTTGCGCAGGAATCGCCGGCGCGCATCGCTCCACAGGCTGCGTGACCTGGCTGCAGCAGAGCCGCTCTGCGTTACCCTGGCAGTCAGTTCGTTGAACTCTTGGGCGCTCAGCATGGTGGGTTCAATACCTGATCTTTGGGTCGAGCCAGGCGTAGGCCAGATCCACCAGCAAATTGAGTGCGACGGTGAGCACCGCAACCAGCACCACCAGGCCCAGCACCAGTGTGTAGTCGCGGTTGCCCGCGCCGTTCACAATCAGCTTGCCCAAACCCGGCAGGGAAAAGACGGTTTCAGTCACCAGGGCTGAAGTGATGGAGGAGATGGCCAGTGGGCCAATCAAGGAAACCACGGGCAGTAGCGCGGGTTTGAGGGCATGGCGCAACACCACGATACGTGTCGGCAGACCTTTGGCGCGCGCAGTGCGGATGAAGTTGCTGTGCATCACTTCAATCAGGCTGCCGCGCATCACGCGCCCAATCACGGAGACGTTGATGAAGGTCAGCAATGCCATCGGCAAGACCATGAAGCGCAACTCGAAATTGTGCCAGCCACCCGCCGGAAGCCACTTGAGCATGATGGCAAAGACGATGATCAACACTGGTCCGATGACAAAGCTGGGCACGGCGCTGCCGACGTTGCCGATCAGCATGACGAAGTGATCTGCCACACTGTTTTGTCGCAACGCTGCGACGATCCCCAGGCCGACGCCGATGAGCATGGACAGGAACAGCGAGACACCACCAATCGCTGCTGAGACCGGTAGCGCATTGGCCACCAGATCGTTGACCGACCAGTCGGCGTAGCGAAAGGACGCTCCCAGGTCACCGTGCAGCAGACTCTGCAGGTACAGCAGGTACTGCTGCCACAGCGGCAAGTCGAGATGGTACTTGGCTTGCAGATTGGCCAGCACCGCAGCCGAGACCTGGCGCTCGCTGTCGAACGGCCCACCGGGCGTGGCGTGCAGCAGGAAATAGCAGACCGATATCACCGCCAGCATGGTTGGCAGGGTCGCCAGAACCCGGCGCAGGGTATAGGACCACATGGGTAGCGTGCGCTTTAGTGCTTGATGATGTAGAAGTCTTTGGAGCGATAGTGGTCTTGCGGGTTGAGCTCCGAATAGCCACCCACATAGGGCTTGAGCAGACGTGGCAGCGAGTACTGCACCAGGGGAATGATGGGGTAGTCGTCCATGATCATTTTGGAGGCTTGCGTCAGCAGCGCCTTGCGTTTGACCACATCGGTTGATTGCGTACCTTTTTGAATGATCGCTTCTGCCTCCCGGTTGCAATGGTGATTGGTGTTCTGGTCCGAGTCACAGCGCACCAGAGCCAGGAAGGTCGTGGCATCGTTGTAGTCGGCCAGCCAACCGTTGCGCGCTATCTGAAAGCTGCCGTCGTGGCGCTTCTTGGCCAGCACCTTGAATTCCATGCTCTCGGTTTCCATGATGATGCCCAGCTTGGTCTTCCACTCCGAAGCCACAAAGACAGCCATCTTCTTGTGGTACTCGCTGGTGTTGTAGGAAAAACCGTACTTCGTGCCCGGCTTGATACCCGCTTGCTCAAGCAGTTTTTTGGCTTCGGCCACGCGCTTGTCCATAGGCCAGCTGGCCCAGTCGTAAGGCGTCGGGTCGGCACCCACCACACCCGGCACAATCAGGCTGTAGGCCGGTGCCTGCCCGTCTGCGGTGACGCGCTTGGACAGAATCTCGCGGTCAATCACCATTGACAGCGCCTTGCGCACCCGCACATCCTTGAACGCCGGGTCTCTGGTCTGGTAGTCGTAATAGCGAATGCCGATGATGGCCTGGTTGCGCAACTCCTTGGGGTATTGCGCCTTGTATTTTTCAAACACGCCCGGTGGCAGTTGATAGACGTAATCGGTCTCGCCGGACTCCCACAATTTAACGTCGGCAAACTGATCTTCGATTGGCAGGTAGGTTACCCGTGTCAGTGTGACGTGGGCCGCATCCCAGTAGTTCGGGTTTTTTTCCACCACGATGCGGTTGTTCACCTGCCAGTCCTTGAGCACGTAGGCGCCGTTGCCCACCATGTTGCCGGGCTTGACCCAGTCCTTGCCCCATTTGTCTATCGTTGCCTTGTGAACCGGCCCCAATTGTGTGTTCGCCACCAACTCGGGCATGAAGGCGACCGGGTCCTGCGTCTTGATTTCCAGCGTCAGCTTGTCCAGCGCCTTCACGCCTATTTCGCTGGTGGGCTTTTTGCCCTGCGCAACTTCCAGGCCATTGAGTAGAAAGACACCAAAGGTCGTGGCGTACGGAGAGGCGGTCTTGGGGTCGACGAAGCGACGGATGCCATAGACAAAATCCTCAGCGGTGATCGGGTCGCCATTGGAGAACCTGGCGTTGGCGCGCAGTTTGAAGACCCAGGTTGTCGCTGCCGTCTGCTTCCAGCTCTCGGCGACACCGGGAACGATCTTGCCCGTCGTGTCGGTGGCCGTCAGACCTTCAAACAGGTCACGCAGGATCTGGTTGGCCGGCACGGTTTCAGCAACGGCTGGGTCCATGCTCTCGGGCTCGGAACCATTGCTGCGGGTCAACGTTTGCGTCGGATGCAGTTGCACGCCCGGAGGCACCGCTGCAGCGTAGCTGGGTATGAGTAATGCGATGGCAGATGCGATCGCTGCAAGGGACTTGTACAAAACACGGTTCATGGTCTTAGTTCCTGGTATCCCCGAATTATCGTGTGCCCGGCATACGCACTTAAAGAGGCAGCTTGCTGGTGTCAATATCGACGTAGCGCCAGAAGCCTCGGGAGGTGGGGTGGCGCCGGTAGCCGATCAGCCAGGGTTGCATCAGGTCGGTCCGGATGCGGTGCGTGGAAAACTTGTAGGGCATGTAGGCGACCATGATCTTCACCAGATGCTGCATGATGGCCAGACGTTCTGGTCCGTCGGCCATCAGCTGCTGCTTCTGGTAGAGCTTGTCGAATTCGGTATTCTCAAAGCGTGACAGATTTCCTTCACCCTTGCTCGGACCATAACCCAGACCCAGTGCTCCAGCACCGTCAGGACTGGAGGCGCTATAGCCCAGACCCCACATCATCAGTTTGCCGGCGCGCGCCGCTTTCAGGTGCTCGGGCCACTTGCCGGTCTTGAACTCGATTTTGATGCCGATCGCGTCCATGTTCTTCTTCCAGATCTGATTGAGTTCGCGGTCGGCGGCGGTGGGTGTGGTGGAGTATTGCAACAGCAGGGGCTTGCCGTCGGGCATCTCGCGCCAGCCGTCGCCATTGCGGTCCACATAACCATACATATCGAGCAGGGCGGCAGCGCGGGCCCGGTTGAAATCGCTCATTTCAGTCTTGAACTTGGGGTCGTAGCCATAGGTGGTGGGTTGCATCGGACCCTGCGCCGGTATGGCCTGGTTGCGCCGCGGCAGGCGGATTTCTTCCTCCGAGTTGTAGGCCAGGGCAATGGCGCGGCGCAAAGCGACCTTGTCGGGCGTATAGCCGCCCACCGTGGGGTCTTCCATGTTGAAGTAAGTCACCGTGACATCGGGTGCCGGTACGCGCTCCATCGTGATGTGCCGCTTGGCCAGATTGGGAGCCACGCGGTTGTTGGGAATGGCCTGGTAGGAAAAGGCGGCGGGCAGGTACATCAGAAAATCGTGATCGTTGCTCAGAAAGGAGAGCCAGCGCGGCTGGATTTCCTCGATGATGGAGATCTCGACGCGGTCCACCAGAGGTATGCGCTTGCCCTTGAGCCTTTGGTAGATTTCCTGAGAGCGGGCATCATCAGCCGGCGGCTCCGCGTCCCAGTACGCTTCGCGGAAATTGGGGTTGCGAACAAAAGTCATTTTGGACGAACGTACCCATTGGTCGAGCTTGAAGGGGCCGGTGCCGACCGGATGTTCCATGATCTTGTCGCCGTACCTTTCCACGACTTCGCGCGCTACCGCACCGAAGATGCTGGAGTCGGCCAGTGTGTAAATGAAGCGTGGCCTGGGTTCCTGCAGCTTGAACTGGATGGTGTAGCGGTCCAGTGCGCGTATGCCTTGCGCGTCCTTCTCGTAATTGAAGTGGGCGCCAGGTTTTTCTGCTTCGCGGCGCAGTTCCTCCATGCCGAGCAGTTTTTCTTCTTCCAGATCGCTGTAGAGCTGGCTCTTGGTCTTGGGGTCAAAAATGCGTTTGTAGCTATACGCGAAGTCGTAGGCAGTGAGTTCGCGCTTTTTGCCACCGAAGGCAGGGTCGTCGGCAAAGTAGATGCCGGGCTGGATTTTGATGGTGTAAGTCCGGAAGTCGTCGCTGATAGCGGGCATGCCCTGCGCCACGTTAGGGATCACCTTGGCCGGGCGCGCCAGATAGTCGTAGGTATAAAGCGCGTCAAAGATGTTTTCTGTGGCGATGCGCGAGTAGGCGTCCGACAGTTGGGCCGGATCGAACCCGGTTTCGGCGATTTCAAAGGCGTAACGCAACACCTTTTCGGGTGCCTTTGTCTGGGCTGGCGCACTGCTCATGCCCAGTAGAAGCAGACTGGCGAGACAAAGAAATCGCGAAAATTGAAATTTCATAGCAAGAAACACCCGTGCCAATTGAGACCAGTGCAAGCATAATCGCAGCGGTCAGTGTATTCATGGCATTTTCCCCAAAAGTCACACAAAATGTTTTCCTACATCCTGCGACGTATCTGGCAGATGATCCCCACCTTGTTAGGGGTGATTCTGCTGATTTTTTTCCTGTTCAAGTTCTTTGGTGGAGATCCGGTCGAGATCATGGCGGGTCTGAAAGCCTCACCAGAACGCATTGCTTCTCTTAGGGCACAGCTAGGCCTGGACAAGTCGGTGTGGGAGCAGCTCTGGGTTTTCGTGCAGCAGATCTTCAGTTTCAATTGGGGCAAGAGTTGGACCACCAACGAGGCGATCTCCGACATCTTCTCGACGCGCTTGCCGGCCACTCTGACCATCATGATTCCGATCCTGCTGCTCGAGGTGATCCTGGCCATCATCGCCGGGTTGGCGGTGGCTTATGTGCGCGGCAGTCTGACGGATCGCGTCATCATGATTGTCACCACGGTTGCGCTGTCCGTGAGCTTTCTGGTCTACATCATCGTCGGGCAATTCCTTTTCGGCTTTGTGCTGGGCTGGTTCCCGGTGCAGGGCTGGAGCAACAGTGTATGGAAGAACCTGATCACCTACGCGCCCTTGCCCGTGTTTCTGGCGGTGCTGGTCAGTCTGGCGCCACAGACCCGCCTTTACCGGAGCTTCTTCCTCGATGAAATCGGGCAGGACTATGTACGTACAGCACGCGCCAAGGGCGTTTCGGAGAACACGATTCTGCTCAAGCACGTGCTGCGCAACGCCATGATCCCGATCCTGACCAACGTGGCCACCGGGCTGCCCGGCGTCTTCATTGGCTCTTTCCTGATCGAGGTATTCTTCTCCATTCCGGGCTTGGGCCGGGAGATCGTCACCGCAGTGAACCGAAGCGACTATCCCGTCATTCAGGCTGCCACGGTCTATCTGGCGGCGCTAACCATGGTGATCAACCTGATCACCGATGTGCTGTACAAGTTTGTTGACCCGAGAGTGACACTGAAATGAGTACCGAATTCCTGCAAACCTTGCCCCGCTCACCCGGCGTCTGGGCACAAGCCTGGACGCGCCTGAAGAACGACCGGGTCGGCATGGTGTCACTGGGAGTGACGCTGTTCTTTATTGTCCTGGTGCTGCTGGCTCAATTGGGGCTGGTCGCAAAGGACTGGCAGAAGGAAGTGGGGACGCCGTTTGCGCCACCGCATATCGTCGGAAAAATCGTCGATGGTTCGCAGACCGCGGTGATTGATTCGATTGCCGGACCGAATGTGGATATCAGCGATGTCGATCCACTGGCGCCACGCTACAAGGAATGGCAGGAGCGTGCGACGCAGTTCAAGGCCACGATCACGCAGAAGTCAGACACCTTGCCGCTGGGAGGTGATCAGCTGGGTCGCGACGTGCTGAGCAAAGTCATCAAGGGCGCACAGGTTTCCATCACGGTCGGACTTGCATCGGCCCTGATGGCGACGCTGATCGGCACCCTGCTGGGCGCACTGGGTGGCTACTTCGGTGGCCGCATCGGCGACTTTCTGGAATGGGTCTACAACGTCTTCACCGCCATCCCCTACATTTTGCTGGTGTTTGCACTGGCGGCGGTGCTGAAATCCGGGCCACTCGCCGGTACCCTGGGCAGCGGTGCCTGGACCGTGGTCATTATTCTGAGCCTGGTCGGCTGGACCGGAATCTACCGGCTGGTCCGCTCCGAATACATCAAACACCGATCCCGCGAATACGTTCGCGCTGCCGAGGCCATCGGTGCGTCACATGCCTCGCGCATGTTCACGCACATCCTGCCCAACATCAGCCACGTTGTGCTGGTGCAACTCAGTCTGCACGTGGTTGGCTTCATCAAGGCCGAGGTAATCCTGTCCTTCCTGGGGCTGGGCGTTCCTATAGACATGGTGAGCTGGGGCACCATGCTGTCGGAGGCGCAGACTGAACTGGTGCAGGGCAAGTGGTGGCAACTGGTGGCAGCCACAGCCTTCATGGCTGCCTTCGTTACGGCCTTCGCGCTGCTGACCGATGCCTTGCGCGATGCGCTGGATCCCAAACTACGCTAGGCAGGAACATCGCATGAATACCTTGATTAGCGTGCAGGACCTTTCGGTCTCCTTTCGCATGAGCAAGACCGAGACGGTCGAGGCGGTGCGCGGCGTGAGTTTCGACATCCCGGCCAACAGCACGGTGGCGCTGGTCGGCGAGTCTGGCAGCGGCAAGAGTGTCAGTGCCATGAGCATCGTGCGGCTGCTGCCAGAGAACGCCATCCTGGGCGAAAGCAGCCGCATCCTGTACAACGGATTTGACCTGCTGGCCGCGCCGATTGACGACATGCGACGCCTGCGCGGCAAGGACATTTCAGTCGTATTCCAGGAACCCATGAGCTCACTCAATCCGGTTTTTACCGTTGGCGAGCAGATCGCCGAGGTGCTGCGCATTCACCTGAAGCTGAACTCCCGGCAGGCACTGGACCGCACTCTCGACCTGATGACCGAGGTCGGCATTCCCAACCCGAAAGAACGGCTCAAGTCCTACCCGCACGAACTCTCTGGAGGGCAGCAGCAGCGCGTCATGATTGCCATGGCGATTGCCTGCGAACCCAAGTTGCTGATTGCTGATGAACCGACGACCGCGCTGGACGTGACGGTGCAGCGCCAGATCATGGATTTGCTGGCCGGACTGCAGCAGCGCCAGAAAATGAGCATTCTGTTCATCAGCCACGACCTGGGACTGGTGGGTGAAATTTCGGACCAGGTGGTGGTGATGCGCAGTGGCGAAGTTCGCGAGGCCGGCACTGTGCAACGAATTTTCACCACGCCGACCGACGCCTACACACAAGCGCTGCTGGCCTGCCGTCCACGCCTGGACTCGCGGCCGCGCAGGCTTGCGGTCATTGATGACATTGTGAACAAGCGCCCGCTTTGTACGGAGCAACGCGTTGCTGCGCCGATCAATGGTGCGGCCCTGATTGAAGTCAAGAATCTGGGCAAGGACTATTCTCTCAAGTCAGGCCTGTTCGGTCGCAAGGTTTTCAGCGCCGTCAAGCATGCCGACTTTTCGCTCTACAAAGGGCGCACGCTCGGTGTCGTGGGAGAGTCCGGCTCTGGCAAGACCACCATCGGCATGATGCTCACGCGCTTGACCGAGGCGAGCGCCGGCAGCATCATGTTCGAAGGCGTCGATCTCGCGCAACTCAGCGCGGCGCAGATGCAGATCTACCGCAGTCGCATCCAGATCATTTTTCAGAATCCCTACGCCAGCCTGAACCCGCGCTTTACCGTCGGGCAGATTCTGATCGAGCCGATGCGCATCCACAAGATCGGCAAGGATGACGCCGAGCGCTCGCAACTGGCGCTCCAGTTGATTGAAAAGGTGGGTTTGAAACGCGAGGACTTCGGCAAGTATCCGCATGAGTTTTCGGGTGGCCAGCGTCAGCGCATTGCGATTGCGCGCTGCCTGACCATGAAGCCCGAGATCATCGTTTGCGACGAGAGTGTCAGCGCGCTGGATGTCAGCGTGCAAGCCACTGTGCTCAACCTGCTGCTGGACCTGCAGGACGAGTTTGGTCTGACGTATGTTTTCATCAGCCATGATCTGGCGGTAGTGAAGTACATGGCCGATGAAATCCTGGTGATGAGCCAGGGCGAAGTGGTCGAGCGCGGCAGCGCTGAGGAAATTTACGCCCGGCCGCAGCACCCCTATACGCAGCAGTTGCTGGGTGCCATTCCGCGCGGCCTGGCCGCAACTGTCTAGGGAGCACGACATGAACGGATTGCCACGCTTCGTCCGCAATGAAGGATTCGGATGGACCCTGTTGTTTGTTGCAACGATGCTCGTGCCGGCCTGCTCGAAGGCGCCGGAGGTGCCGGCAACTGCGACTGCGCATCCGCCAGCATCCACCGTGGCTTGGGTCAAGCCTGATGGCGCCAACATGGATGCTATCTTTGCCCAGGCCAAGGCCGCCAACAAGCCGGTGTTCCTGTACTGGGGCGCGGTCTGGTGCCCACCGTGCAATCAGATTAAGGCGACGGTTTTCAACCGGCAGGACTTCATCGAGCGCAGCAAGTCTTTTGTGCCGGTCTACCTGGACGGCGACACAGCGGGTGCACAGAAGCTGGGTACCCGCTTCAAGGTGCGTGGCTATCCGACCATGATTCTGCTGCGTCCCGACGGCACGGAGTTGACGCGTTTGCCGGGCGAGGTACAGGCCTCGCAGTACATGGAAGTGTTGAATCTGGGGCTCGCTTCGGGCGGCTCGGTCAAGGAAGCTTTGGCTGCCGTACAGGGCGGTGGCCAGGCCAATCTGACCCCCGAGGCCTGGCGGCAGCTGGCCTATTACTCGTGGGAGCAGGACGAAGCGCAACTGGTGGCGCTGAAGGAGCGCGCGCAGACTTTGCACAAATTGGCCCAACTCTGTCCACCAGCGCAGGCCGAAGCGGCCTCGCGTCTGGCCCTCAAGGCGATGGTGGCTGCGGCTCAGGACAAGTCCGCTCTGCCTGACAAGGCAGCTGCGCTGGCGCTTGCGCAAAGGATTCTGGCCGATGCGGCGCTGCGGCGCAGCAACCTTGACCAGTTGGTGAACTATGCACCGGACCTGCTGGAACTGCTCAGCGCTGCAGGCAGCAGCGAGCGCGCCAGTCTGGCGGCATCCTGGAACCAGGCGCTGGACGAGTTTGCCGCCGATATTGGTCTTTCCGTCGCAGATCGCCTTTCTGCCATCGCCGGCAAGGTGGCGGTGGCCAAAGTCGGTCGAGCCAAGGACGACAGGACTGCGCTTGATGCGGCGCTGCTGACGCAGGTGCGCGCGGCGGTGCTGACAGCTGACCAGTCAGCAAAAAGCACCTACGAGCGTCAGGCCGTCATTCCGAATGCCGCAGATGTGCTGAGCGAGGCGGGTTTGCTCGCCGAATCCGACGCCATGCTGAAGGCCGAGTTGCCCAAAGCACTCTCACCCTACTACCACATGCTGGTGCTATCAAGCAACGCCCGCCAGCGCGGTGACAAGGCCGCCGCCCTCGACTGGGCCGAGCAGGCCTGGAGCGCCGCCAAAGGGCCGGCCACACGCTTGCAGTGGGGCAGTGGTTTTGTCAACCGGTTGATCGAATTGGCGCCGCAGGACGTTACGCGCATTGAAAAGGCCGCCACCGGTGTGCTGTCCGAGCTTGAAGCCGTGCCAGAAACCTTTTACGAGCGCAACCGGCGCGGTTTGGAGAAAATGGCGCAGCGCTTGCAGGCTTGGAACAATGGCGGCCAGCACAAGGCAGCACTGAACAAATTCAAGGTGCAATTGGATGCAGTTTGCGCAAAATTGCCTGAGCAGGATGAGACCCGTGCCGCCTGCGCCGGTGTTTTCAAGACCGGCACGCGCGCGGCGAAAGCTTGACGAAGCAGGTTCGCTGCTTCGACCGACGCAACCTAGGCCCCGAAATCGGCAGATCATCAAGCGCTGCTGCTGCTGGTCGCAAACCCCGTGCGACAAAGATCGGGCCTGTATACATTGCACGCCAAGCAGGCAATGGTCGCTGACGCCATAATCCAAGCCCAATCGCTTTCTCCCGGAGATTTTCCTATGCTGCGCCTTCTTATTACCGTGCTTACGCTGCTCGCAAGCCTCACTGCTTGTGACAAATTCCCGGGAAAGGGCGACAAGAAGGACGCTGTCGCCACACCAGTCAAGCTGGTGGTTGCACCTGAAGATGTTCTGACCGTCCAGGCCAACGCCTTGTCGTCGGGGCCGGTCGTGACCGGGTCCATTCAGCCCGAGCGCAAAGCCGACCTGCGGGCCGAAATATCCGCGGTCGTGCTGCAGGTGCTCAAGGAGAACGGCGACGTGGTGCGCCGGGGTGATGTGTTGCTGCGCCTGGACCCAACGTCCATTCGGGACAATCTGCAGTCGGCCGAGGCCAATGTCCGCAACGCGGCCCAGGCTCTGGAACAGGCTGAGCGCAATTTGCAACGCCTCAAAACGCTGCGTGAGTCCGGCATGACGTCACTGCAGGCGCTTGACGACGCGGAGGTCCGGTTCAACGGTGCGCAAAGTGAGCTGTCAGCGTCCCGCGCGCGCGCCGTGCTGGCCCGCCAGCAGCTCGAGCGCACGGTCGTGCGAGCGCCGTTTGATGGCGTGGTCAGCGAGCGCAAGGTGTCGGCAGGCGATACGGCATCGGTGGGCAAGGAACTGCTCAAGGTGATCGACCCGACCAGCATGCGTTTTACCGGACACGTGTCAGCAGACAAGATCAGTGTCGTCAGCGTTGGGCAGGCGGTCAGCTTTCGCATCAACGGTTACCTTGGGCGGGAGTTTCGAGGCAAGGTAACCCGCGTGGACCCGAGTGCCAATGACGTGACGCGCCAGGTTGAGGTTTTGGTTAGCTTCAGCGATGTCAACCAGCCGAAGGTTGCGGGGCTGTATGCCGAGGGAATTATCGAGGCGACCAGTGCGAAGGCCGTTACCCTGCCGGAATCCGTGCTGGTGCGCGCTGGCGACAAGACATCGGTATGGCGCGTTAAGGCAAACGCGCTCAGCCAGATCGATCTGGCGCTCGGCGCGCGCGATCCTCGTACCGGAAATTTCGAAGTGCGCGACGGTTTGGCTGATGGCGACGTGATCCTGCGCAACCCGAGTTCGAGCTTCAAGACTGGTCAGCGGGTTGAACTGGTCAGCGTCAAACCGGCGGCGGCAGCGGCATCAGCCGCATCTGCCGCGAGGGGGGCGTAACATGTTTCTGTCCGATTTCAGCATCAAACGACCCACGGCGACGGTCGTATTGATCATTGCCCTGATGGCACTGGGCCTGATGGCCCTCAACAAACTGCGGGTAAACCAAAGTCCGGACGTGGAAATACCCGGTATTCAGGTCTTCATTGCGTACCCGGGAGCTTCGCCGGATTCAGTGGAACGCGAGATCGTCAACCGACTTGAGAAGTCTCTGCAAAGTGTGCCGGGCGCCACCGAT
Source organism: uncultured beta proteobacterium (assembly GCA_903925725.1). GTDB lineage: Bacteria > Pseudomonadota > Gammaproteobacteria > Burkholderiales > Burkholderiaceae_C > Rhodoferax. The sequence continues at coordinate 25,618 of CAIYGK010000259.1, forward strand.
GTCTACTCCACCAGCAGTGAAGGTAATGCCAGCTTCTGGATCGAGTTCTCTTTCAAGAAGAACATGATCGAGGCGGCAGACGATGTGCGTACGGTCATCTCCAGCGCCCGTTACAAATTGCCGACCGAAATGCGCGAACCCGTCGTGCGTCACTTCGACCCAGCAGCGCAGCCGATCATGAACCTGGCACTGTCGTCGAGCACGCAGAGGCACGACGAAATTTCACGTCTGGCTGAGGACGTGCTGGCGGACAAGCTGCGCGGCATTGCGGGCGTCGCTACGGTCACCGTCAACGGTTCCCTCAAGCGGGAATTGTCTGTGCTGCTACGTGCCGGAAAGCTGCGGGAATACAACCTGTCGGTGGGCGATGTTGTGGCAGCCCTGCGTGCTGAAAACTCCAACGCCCCGGTTGGCAAAGTGCAGGGCCAGTTTGACGAGGAAAGCATTCGTCTGGTGGGGCGCATCGAATCGCCGCGGGAGTTCCAGAATATTGTTGTCAAGCGCTTTGGCGGTCAGATTGTGCGACTGGCCGATGTGGCAACCATCAGCGACGGCTTCGCCGATGTCAGCGGCCTGAGCATCCGCAGCGGCAAGCCCAATGTCGGCATTTTTGTAACGCGCTCTCGCGACGCCAGTACGGTGAGCGTGGCCGACGATGTGCGCAAGCTTGTGAAGGAAATCAACGCCGATTTCGACAAGGGTCGCCTTGGGACCAAGCTTGAAATCACGCGCGACGGCGGCATCGACGCTCAGCGCAGCCTCAACAACGTGATCGAATCCCTGGTGTTGGGTGCGGTGCTCACCATTTTTGTGGTCTATGCCTTCCTGAATTCCTGGCGCTCGACGCTGATAACCGCATTGAGCTTGCCAACATCGGTGATTGCCGCGTTCATTGCGGTGTGGTTGTGCGGTTTCACGCTGAACTTCATGACGCTGCTGGGGCTCTCGCTGGCCATTGGTGTGCTGATTGACGACGCGATCGTCGTGCGGGAAAACATCGTGCGCCATATGCAGCGCGGCTCGGATCGCCGCACTGCATCACTCGAAGGCACAGCGGAGATTGGGTTGGCGGTCGCGGCGACGACGTTTTCCATCATTGCCGTCTTCGTTCCCGTGGCCTTCATGCCCGGTGTTTCAGGTGAGTGGTTCCGCCCGTTCGCGCTGACTGTGACCTGTTCGGTGCTGGTCAGCCTCGGCGTGTCGTTCACGCTCGACCCCATGCTTTCGGCTTATTGGGGCGATCCGCCGGACCACCACAGCGCACCGAAGAAGGGGCTCAGCGCACTGCTGGCGCGTTTTAACACCTGGTTTGACCATCAGGCGGATCGCTACGGCAACGTCA
>CAIYGK010000260.1 GCA_903925725.1 uncultured beta proteobacterium
AGGAATGAAGAAAGCAGACCGCCACCGCCTCGACGCCGCTGCGCCCGATCTGCAGCGCCACTTTCTCAAGGGCTTCGGTGTCAAGCGGTTCGATCACACCGCCGTCATGGCCGACGCGCTCCCTGACCTCGAAGCGCAGCCAGCGCGGCACCAGCGGCTCCACGGGCGTGAGGAACAGATCGTAGATGTCGTAGCGCCATTCGCGTGCAATCTCAAGCACGTCGCGAAAGCCCTCGGTCGTGAGCAGGGCCGTTGCGACGCCCTTGCGTTCGATCAGCGCATTGGCGACCAGCGTGGTGCCGTGGATCACGTTGCTGACTTGCGCTGGTGCTACGTCGTTGTTTCTCAGGATCAACTCGATGCCCGTGAGAACGCCCTGCGAAGGGTCGCTCGGAGTCGTCAGCACCTTCTCGTTGAAGATCCTGCCGGTGGCACTTTGCGCCATCACCAGATCGGTGAAGGTGCCGCCGATATCGACACCGATGCGATAACCGCCGCTGCTGTTGCCCGCGCTCATTTGGTCGCCCTCCCGGCGGCCAAGGCCGCTGTTGCCTGCGCCGCGCTGAGGCCGTAGTCACGCTGCGCTGCGTTGGCTGAAACGACCTCATCACGCAGGTCGCGCTGTAGCGCGGCGGGCTCGCGCTCGGCGGGTGCGTACATGCCGCCACCGCCCGGTGTGTCGAAACTCAGCAGTTGTCCCTGGCGCAGCGTCATGACAGTCTTGCCTGCGATACGCTCGCCGTCGACCCGGTCGACGCCCGGTGCGCCGGGCAGACCCCCGAGGAAGCCACGCGGCGGATGTTGCACGCGTTCGTGGCGAATCATGAAGGTCAACGGATCGGGCGAGAGCGAGCGAAACGACAGACGCTGTCCGAGTCCGCCGCGCAAGCGCCCGGCGCCACCGCTGTCGGTGAGCAGGCGCTTTTCAGTGATCAGCATCGGCGCCTGGTTCTCGAACTGTTCGATCGGGCTGTTGGCCACATTGGTGGGGAAACTCAGGCACGACGGACCGTCGCTGCTGCTGCGCGCGCCATAACCGCCACTCATGAAAAACATCTTCACGAACTTGCGCCGCAGCCGGTCGGTACCCTTGAAGTAGACGTTCCAGATCGGCGAGCCGCTGTCGGCGACGATACGTTCTGGAATGATCTTGGACAAGGCGCCGAAGATGGCGAACGGCAGATAGTGGCCCGAGAGATGGCGGCCCCAGACCGGTGCCGGTCGCGTCGGATTGACCAGGCAGCCCTCGGGCGCCAGGATGGTCACCGGGCGCAGGCCGCCATCGTTGTTCGGGGCGCTGGGGTCGAAGGCGCACTTGATCGCGTAAGCGCTGTAGGAAAAGGTGAAGTTCATCACCGAGTTGATCGGCTTGTCCACTTGCGCATCGGTGCCGGCATAGTCCACGGTGATCTCTGAGCCGTGCTTGCGGATGGTGCAGCAGATGGTGAGCGGGTGGTCGAAACCGTCAGCGGTCACTTCGTCGCTGAATTCGCCGTCAGGTACGGCCTCGAGCATGGTGCGCATGCTGCGCTCGGAGCGCGCCAGGATCTGGTCGGTCACCAGCTTGAGGTCGTCAATGCCTTCGTCCTGCAGCATGCCCAGCAACTTGCCCTGCGCGAGCTCGTAGGCAGCGAACTGGGCGCGGATGTCGCCCAGGGTTTCCTGGGGTTCGCGCAGGTTCTCTGCCAGGAAGGCGATGACATCGGCGTTCTCTTCGCCACGGCGCACGATCTTCAGCGCCGGGATGCACAGGCCTTCCTCAAAGGAATCCCTGGCAAAGGGCGAGGGCGCGCCACCGATGTCCACCGTATGAAAAGTCGAGCCGACAAAGGCCACCAGTTCGGAGCCCCGGAAGATCGGGCGCACCATGGTGATGTCGTTCAGGTGCCCGGTGCCCATCCAGGGGTCGTTGGAGATCAGTACGTCGCCCGCTTCCAGGCTGGACTTCGGATGGCGCTTCAGTATGGCGGCCAGGGTGCGTGGCATGGTGCCCAGAAAGGATGGAATCGAACGCGATGACTGCGCAAACACGCGGCCCTCGGCGTCCATCAGTGAACAGGCCAGATCCCAGTTTTCGCGTACGACCACCGAGAAAGAAGTGCGTACGAAGGTCTGCGCCACCTCGTCCATCAGGCCGGTGAGCCGTTGCCAGACGATGCCAAGCTGGATGGCACTGATGCTTTTACTCATGGTTTCTCTTCGCTGCGGTTTGACTACCCGAGTGTGCACCCGCATTCGCTTTGCTGCAATTTGGATTTGTCAAAGCGCTTGTTAGGAGGTGGCTAACGTGCCACGGGCTGCGGCGCCCACCGACAGGTCTCCTAGTGACGCACTATCTGGTCTATTTTTGTTGCGCCGCGGCGTCGACCAGATGGCGGATCAGCGCTTCGCTGAACTGTGGCAACAGTCGCTGGCGTTGGCGCACCAGGCTGATCGTACGTCGCGCCCAGCTGTCCTGCAGGGGGACCAGGCGTAAATTGGCGCTGCGTGCGTAGCTTCTGGCGCAGGCTCCGGGGACAATGGCCACCCCTGCTCCGGCCTCGACCATGCGACAGACGGCGTCAAAACTTCCGACCTGAATGCGCAGATTGACCCGCTTGCCCATGCCGTGCGCAATTCTGTCCAGGAAGGACTGGATTGAATTGAACTGGTTCAGGCCCACGAAGCGGCATTCATCCAGCATGTCTGCCAGGCGCAGCGACTTGAAGCGGGTGATCGGGTCGCTCGGGTGCGCGATGACTATCAGTTCGTCGGCATACAGTGGCAGTACGTCGAGTTCCTCGGACAACACGCTGCCGGCCACGATGCCCAGATCGACGCTCCCTTTGGCCACTGCGGCAACGATGTCCTGCGAGGGATGTTCTTCGAGCTCGATGTCGATGTCGGTGTTGTCGTTAAGAAAGGCTGACAGCGCTTCGGCCAGGAACGTGTTCGTGGCGGTGCTGTTGGCCTGCAATCGGATGCGTCCCTTGATGCCCTTCGCATAAGGTCGGAGGTCAGCGTGCAGGACTTCGAGTTGCTGCAGCACGATACGCGCGTGCTTGAACAATACCTCGCCAGCCTGCGTGAGTTGCAGGCCTTTGGCTTGACGCAACAGCAGGGGAGTCTGGAGGCTTTCTTCGAGCTGCTTGATGCGCAAACTGGCCGAGGGGGCCGATAAAAAACATTTCTCCGCAGCACGCGTAAGGTTCAGAGCCTCTCCAACATTCAGGAACAGGCGCAGATCAGTCAGGTCGTAATGCATGGCTTGAACTATTTGCAAATGTCGTTGGCTGTGGCTCAGGTGCGCCCGTCGTCGGCTTGCGCCGACACGCTGTCAATGGCTTCGCGCAAGGCGATCAGTTTGCGTCCACTGGCGTCCGTCTTGCGCGCCACCAATGATATCTGGGTGTACGGCGCACCCGGCCCCAGCGGCAAAACGCGTACTGGGTAGGCCAGGCGCATTCGCCTGTCTGGCAACATGACCACCGATACCCCGAGACCGGCGCTGACCATGGCCACAAGCGCCTGCACCGATTGCAGTTCGAGTGAGCCGCGGGCATGTGGCGCGTGTTTTTGCAGGTAACGCGCGGCCAGGCGCCCGGAGTAGGTTTCCGGATCGAAGCGGATCCAGTCGTAGCAGGTAAACAGGGCCTTTAAACTGGTATGAGTTGAATCCGGTGGCGCCACCAGCACCAGTTCGTTGCGTAGCAGGGGCAGCCAGCTCAGGCGCTGTGAGCCCCCGGTGTCGGGCTGTACGACCACCGCCGCATCGATGCTGCCGGCTTTCACCGCATTGACCAGTTCCACGCTGCGACCGCGCACCGGGCGCAACTGCAGCAAGGGGTGACGCTCGCGCAGGAACAGCATGGCACCGGGCAACAAGCCCGATTGCATGGTCTCGATCACACCGAGCCGGACGGTTCCTTCGACTGCGAGCGAGGTGCGCTGGCGCAGCGCTTCGAGTCGCTGCATTGGCTGACGTGCGACCTCGGCGATTTCGCGCGCCAGCGGTGTGGCCTGAACCCTCAGCCCGGAGCGGTCGAACAGGGGTTGGCCGAAGTAGACCTCGAGTTGCTTCATCTGCATGCTGACAGCACTGGGTGTGACGTTCATCTCGACAGCTGCCCCGGCCAGGCTGCCGGTGCGAAGCACCGCATCGAGCGTGTCCAAGAAATGCAGTTTCATCAGATTTCCTTAGGTGGCGTGCAACAAAATATCGCTTTAGCCTGATTATCGTGGTCGCTAGAATTTGCTCGCTCACGTCTCTCACCTGGTGCCAGCGTGGCCAGGATCACAACTGAGTCCCCTGCCTGCGTCGCTGTCGACAGTGTCTTGGCGGAGGCGCAGGATATTCCCGGAATCCTTAATATGAAGCTTGCCGATGCCCTGTTCGCACCCCGTGCCGTAGCCCTTATTGGCGCATCTGCCGATGCCGGGAAAAACACGGCCCGCCCGCAGCGTTTCCTGCGCAAGCACGGTTACAGCGGGCGCATCGTCCCGATCAACCCGGCGCGCAGCGAAGTGCTGGGCGAGCCCGCCTACCCGAGCTTGCTGGAGGCGCCCGGCGAGATCGACCACGCGTTCATCATGGTGCCGGGAGCACAGGTTGAAGTGGCGCTGGAGCAGTGCGCGGCACGCGGTGTGCCGATGGCTACGGTATACAGCGACGGCTTTGCCGAAATGGGCCCTGAGGGCGCACAACGCGAACGCCGGCTGGTGGCGCGCGCCCGCGCGCTGGGGGTGCGACTGCTCGGACCGAACAGCATCGGCCTGGTCAATGTCGCCAACGGCGTTGCACTGACGGTCAACGCTGTGCTCGAGATGGACGCGCTGCCGCTGGGCGGCGCCAGTGTGGTATCGCAGAGCGGCACCATCATCGGAACGTTGCTGTCGCGCGGCGCGGCGCGGGGCCTGGGTTTTGCCAAACTCGTGTCGGTGGGCAACGAAGCCGACCTGGGCGTGGGCGAGTTGGTGGACATGCTGGTTGATGACGATGACACGCGCGTGATCCTGCTGTTCCTAGAGACCATTCGCGACGCCGTTGCCCTGTCGCGGGCAGCCGCACGTGCGCACGCGGCGGGTAAACCCATCGTCGCCTACAAGCTGGGCCGATCGGCGCTGGGCGAAGCCCTGGCACACTCGCACACTGGCGCGCTCGCAGGCAGTGACGCTGCCGTTGATGCTTACCTGCGGCACGCCGGGATCATGCGCGTCGAGATGCTGGAAACCCTGATCGAAATCGCGCCCCTGGTGTCTGGCCGCAAGCCGCCGGCGGCGCTCGGGCGCCCACCCCGGGTTGCCGTGGTCACCACCACCGGCGGCGGTGCTGCCAGTGTGGTGGATCGACTCGGCACGCTGGGCATCGAGGCGCTCACGCCAGACCCGGCCTTCATCGCCGCGATGAAGG
>CAIYGK010000261.1 GCA_903925725.1 uncultured beta proteobacterium
CCTGTCCACCCTGCTCGGCATGGTCAGTCTGCCCTTTGCGCTTGGCGTTCTGCCTTCGCTCTAGAGAATTTGGTTCAGACGGCCAGGGCCCACAACACATGCTCACGCACCAGGGCACTGGCGTGGCTCACGCGACAGGCCAGTGCGTCGCGCATTTGCTCACTTGCACCGGCTCGCAAGGCGTTGCCCAGGGCCACCGCAATATTGCGCAACCAGCGCTCATGTCCAATGCGCCGGATCGGACTGCCCTCGGTGTGACGCATGAATTCCTCTTCGGTCCAGCCAAGCAGAGTGACCAGTTGGCTGCCCGTCAGACCGCTGCGCTCGTCAAAATCCGGCAAGGCACTGCGCTGCGCAAACTTGTTCCAGGGGCATACCAGCTGACAATCGTCGCAGCCGTAGATGCGGTTGCCCATCAGCGTGCGCAGTTCCAGCGGAATGCTGCCGGCATGCTCGATCGTGAGATAGGAGATGCAGCGTCGTGCATCCAATTGGTACGGTGCGACGATGGCCGATGTAGGGCAGATATCGATACAGGCTTGGCAGTTCCCACAGTGCCCGGCCAATGGCTCGGTCGGCATGAGCGGCAGGTCCACATAGATTTCACCCAGAAAGAACATGGATCCGGCTTCGCGATTCAGCATCAGGGTGTGTTTGCCACGCCAGCCCTGGCCGCTACGCGCGGCCAACTCGACCTCCAGAACCGGTGCTGAATCGGTAAAGACCCGATACTTGAATGGCCCCCATTCAGCCAACATTCTTTCAGCGAGCAATTGCAAGAGATGGCGCAGCACCTTGTGATAGTCACGGCCGCGCGCATAGATCGACACTGTGCCCTCGTCTCGCCGATGAAAACGTTGCAGCTCCATCGTCTGCCAGTCCGCCGGCGCTGCAGCGCTCAAGTAGTCCATGCGCACCGTGATCACGCTGACCGTACCGGGAATCAGTTCGGCAGGTCTGGCGCGCTTAAGGCCATGCTGTTCCATATAGCCCATACCACCATGAAAACCGGCGGCCAGCCAGGCCGATAATCCGGCTTCCGATGAAGACAAGTCAACACCCGTCACGCCGATTTGGGAGAATCCAAATTCCCGGGCCCAGACCCGAATCATGGAAACCGATGGATCGGTATTGACGTGTTGGACGAGTTGATTCACCTGCCGATTGTAAAAAGCCTTCACTGGAGCGATGAAACCGCGACCCAGGTGTTTGCCAAGAAACTTGCGACACAAGGGTTGCTGGGCAGTGCCTTCATCGAACTGCACGGTGACCTCGGCGCTGGCAAGACCACTTTCGTGCGTCACCTGCTGCGCGCCCTGGGTGTCGAAGGTCGCATCAAAAGCCCGACCTACGCGGTGGTGGAACCTTATGAACTGGCCGATTTCAATGCCTGGCATTTTGATTTTTACCGATTTCTGGATCCACGCGAGGCAATGGATGCCGGCTTTCGCGACATTTTTTCCAGCCTGGGGCTGAAGTTGGTCGAGTGGCCTGAAAAGGCGGCTGGCGCCTTGCCGACGGCCGACCTCGTGATCGACATCGAAGCGCTTGCCGACGAATCCAGGCAGGTCAGCCTGAAGGCACAAACACGAACCGGCCTCGCATTGCTGCGTGGTAGCGCACCATGAGACGCCGGTCCCTGCTCCAGTCTGGCACCTTGGTGCTGCTTCTTGGCACCCGCCAACTGGCTTGGGGTGCCACCATTCTGGCGGTACGGATATGGCCGGCGCCAGACTATTCACGCGTCACCATCGAGTCCGATGCTGCGCTCAAAATCAAACAGTTCTTTGTTCCGAGTCCGCCCCGACTGGCGGTGGATATTGAAGGCATAGAGCTCAATCCGGCCTTGAAGACGCTGGTGGCGAAGGTACGCTCTGATGACCCCACGATAGCCGGCATCCGGGTCGGGCAAAGTGCCCCCGGCGTGGTGCGGCTGGTGCTGGACCTGAAGCAAGCCATCACGCCCCAGGTATTCACACTCGCGCCAGTGGCCGCCTACCAGCATCGACTGGTGTTTGACCTCTATCCGACCCAGACAACCGACCCGCTCGAAGCATTGATTGCCGAACGGTTGAAGGACATTTCGGCGGTGCGACCCCCTGCGGATCCCTTGGGCGACCTGATCGCGCAACAGAGCCAGAAACCCGTCACGAAACCGCCGCAACCCGAGCCTGAAGTCAAGGTCAAGCCGCAACCGAGCGCCGCAACCGACCGTCTGATCATCATCGCGCTCGACCCCGGTCATGGTGGTGAAGACCCTGGCGCCATTGGCCCCGGCGGCACGCGCGAGAAGGACGTTGTGCTGCGGCTGGCGCACCGTCTGCGAGAACGCATCAATGCAAGCCCGATCAACGGGAACGCGATTCGCGCCTACCTGACGCGCGACGCCGACTTCTTCGTACCGCTGCACGTTCGTGTGCAAAAGGCCAGACAAGTGCAGGCCGACCTGTTCGTGAGCATCCATGCGGACGCCTTCTTTACACCGCATCCGCAGGGCGCCAGCGTCTTTGCCCTCAGCCATGGTGGCGCGTCAAGCACCGCAGCGCGCTGGATGGCGGAGCGGGAAAACAAGGCAGATCGGATTGGAGGCTTGAACGTCGGCAGCAAAGATCCTGAGGTCAAACGTGCCCTGTTCGACATGAGCACGACGGCCCAGATCAACGACAGCCTCAAACTGGGCGGCGCCATGCTGGGCGAGATTGGCCGCGTGGGCAAGCTGCACAAAGGCAAGGTGGAGCAAGCCGGTTTTGCCGTGCTCAAGGCACCCGATATTCCCAGCGTGCTGGTGGAAGCCGCCTTCATCAGCAATCCGGAGGAAGAAACCAAACTCAATAGCGAGGAGTTTCAGGAGCAACTCGCCAGCGCCCTGATGCGCGGCATTGAGGCCTATTTTTCAAAAAATCCACCGCTGGCCCGAAACCGGACTGTCAGCTAGCACCGAACGCACTCAGGCCTTGCGGCGCGATTTCCAGGCACCCAACAGGATGATCAGGCCTGGTACGAGGATCAGGGCCCAGATGATCTTGTCCAGATGCGCCTTCACAAACGGAAAGTTGCCAAAGAAGTAGCCCACCGTGATGATACCTGCGACCCAGAGCGCGCCACCGCTGACATCAAACAAGGTGAAGCGGCTGCGCGTCATCCTTGCCACGCCGGCCACAAAGGGTGCAAACGTGCGCAGGAAAGGCATGAAGCGCGCCGCCACGATGGTGATGCCGCCATAGCGCTCGTAAAAATCATGAGCTCGGTCAAACGCCGCCTTGTTGAAGAAGCGCGAATCTTCCCACTTGAAAACACGCGGACCAAAGTAGCGACCTATCGTGTAATTCGACTGGTTCCCGAGTACCGCAGCCGTCAGCAGCAAAACCACTGACAGCGGGTAACTCATCAAGCCCAGGCCGCACATGGCGCCAACCACAAACAAGAGGGAATCACCCGGCAGGAATGGCATCACCACCAGACCGGTCTCGACAAAGATCACCACGAACAACAAGGCGTAGACCCACAGACCGTGGTCCCGCACAAACGCCTCCAGGTATCTGTCGACGTGCAGGACAAAGTCCAGGAAAAAGCTGATGAGTTCCATGGGATTGGATAATAGCCGGGTGAACACAGCCCTCTCCACTGCCTCGCGCCGCCCTATCCTTGAATTGCCCAGCGAACTGATCAGCCAGATCGCCGCCGGCGAAGTGGTGGAGCGCCCCGCTTCCGTCGTGCGCGAGCTGCTCGACAACGCGCTGGACGCCGGTGCCCGTCAAATTACGATCCGCTTGCTGGCCGGCGGTGTGCGCCTGATTGCGGTCGAAGATGATGGCGCCGGCATCCTGCGCGAGCAGTTGCCGATGGCACTCAAGCGTCACGCCACCAGCAAGATCAGCAGCCTGTCCGATCTCGAATCCGTCGGCACCATGGGCTTTCGGGGCGAAGCACTTGCTGCCATCAACTCGATTGCGGACTGTGCCATTTCGTCCAGAGCCACCGGTCAATCCAGTGCTTACCTGCTCGACGGTCGCAGCGGCGAACTCAAACCCGTGGCACGCAGCCAGGGCACGACGGTCGAGGTCAAGGAACTTTTTTTCAGCACGCCAGCACGCCGCAAATTCCTCAAGACCGACGCCACTGAGCTGGCGCATTGCGTCGAAGCCGTACGACGACAGGCGTTGGCACGACCTGACGTCGGCTTTTGCGTCTGGGCTGAGGGTAAGCTGATAGAACAATGGCGCTGCTGTGAAGGCCCACAGGCCCTGCAACAGCGTCTGACTGATGTACTGGGCAGTGAATTCATGGAACGCTCCGTGCTGCTCAACTACCGCCGCGAAAGCGAACCCGGCAGCGGTGCAGCGTCTGTGGCCGTGTGGGGCCAGGTTGGCACACCGGAGGCGGCACGAGCACGTGCTGACCAGCAGTTCTTCTATGTCAACGGTCGCTTTGTGCGCGACAAGGTGCTCTCCCATGCAGCGCGTAGCGCCTTTGAGGACGTTCTGCACGGCCAGCGCCAGCCGGTTTACGCGCTCTACCTTGAAATCGACCCGCGACGCGTTGATGTGAATGTCCATCCTACCAAGATCGAAGTGCGGTTTCGCGATAGCCGCGAAGTGCACCAGGCGGTGCGCCACGCGATTGAAGACGCGCTGGCGGCGCCCCGACTGGGGCAGGTTGCTGCGGCACTGGTCAGCGAGGTTGAGACGCCGCAGATCGCAGAGTCAGGCAGTTCCAACTACGCTAGGCAAAGCGGCATGACGTTCGCGCCAGCGCACGGCCACCGGGTGAGCGACCTGGGACTACTCTGGAACGCGTCCCCAGCGGCACCTGAGTCAAGCGAAGAAACCGCCAGTTCGTGGCCTCTGGGTCGTGCGTTGGCACAGTTGCAGGGCGTCTACATTCTTGCGGAAAACGCGCAGGGACTCATTGTTGTCGATATGCACGCTGCCCACGAGCGCATCGTTTACGAGCGTCTCAAGGCCCAACTCGGCAGTCACGGAGGTTCTGCTCGTTTGAGCATGCAGCAGTTGCTGATACCGGCCACCTTTGCCGCCACCGAGACCGAAGTGGCCACGGCTGAAGCACACGCTGAAACCCTGCAGGCTCTGGGGCTGGAGATCACGGTCTTTTCAGCGAAAACACTGGCTGTGCGCGCCATACCCAGCGCGCTGGCGAAGGGCGATGCGACCGGAATGGCGCGCGCTGTGCTGACGGAACTGTCCGAGCGCGAAGCCAGCACGGTGCTGCAGCGTGCGCATGACGAGTTGCTGGCCACCATGGCCTGCCATGGTGCGGTGCGCGCCAACCGGCGACTCAGCCTGGAAGAAATGAATACCCTTTTGCGGCAGATGGAGGCAACCGATCGCGCGGACCAATGCAATCATGGTCGCCCAACCTGGCGCCAGATCAGCCTGCGCGAGCTAGACGCACTGTTTTTGCGTGGCCGCTGATTTATTGCTAGACTTCGCACATGGTCGGGGGGGTAGCTCAGCTGGGAGAGCGCTGCGTTCGCAATGCAGAGGTCGTGAGTTCGATCCTCATCCTCTCCACCAAAAACACCAATGAAAACAAGCACTTAGCGTAAACGTTAAGTGCTTTTTTCTTGCCTGTACGGAAAAAGTACGGAATAACTACTTACGGAATTATGAAAACTCTGACTAACAAAAAACCCGCACTAGGCGGGTCTTGTTTGGTGCCGGTTGGACTAGGCCAGTGCGCCACCATACCGCTGACTGCGCGAGATTTGGCTGACTATCTGGTTCGCCACGGTGCGCATACCGCTGACCACATCGCCCTTGCTGGCAACATCACCGACACTCGCATTGATGGTGACGTTGTTCACCACAGTGCCGCCAAGTTGACCATTCGGCACGATGGTCCCGGCGGCGTGTGGAATGAACAGTTCCGGTCCCCTCTCGCCGACGATAGAAGCCCTGCCCACGGGCGGATCTCCG
>CAIYGK010000262.1 GCA_903925725.1 uncultured beta proteobacterium
CTCAAGGCGGAAGAAGAACGTTTCTTCGAGACGCTGGAAAACGGCATGCAGATTCTGGATGCGGCGCTGGCTGATCGTGTCAAGGTACTGCCCGGCGAAGTGGCTTTCAAGTTACATGACACTTTTGGTTTTCCGCTGGATCTTTCGGCCGATGTCTGCCGCGAGCGTGGTTTGACTGTGGACGAAGCCGGTTTTCATGCAGCGATGGAAAAGCAGAAGGCTCAGGGCCGCGCGGCTGGCAAGTTCAAGATGGACAAGGCGCTGGACTACAGCGGCGATGGCAACGATTTTGTTGGATATGAAAGTCTGACGCAGGCCAGCAAGGTGCTGGCGCTTTACGCCGATGGCGCAGCCGTCCCGACGCTGGCGGCGGGGCAGTCCGGCGCAGTGGTACTGGCAGAGACGCCGTTTTACAGCGAGAGCGGCGGTCAGGTCGGTGATGCGGGAGCCATCTTCTTTGACGGCGCAATGTTTGAAGTGCTGGATACGCAGAAAATCAAGGCCGACGTGTTTGGCCACCATGGGCGCCTGGTCAGCGGCTCGCTCAAGGTGGGTGATCTGGTCACCGCGCAGGTCGACGCGGCACGGCGCAACGCGACACAGCGCAACCACAGCGTGACGCACCTGATGCACAAGGCGCTGCGCGAAGTGCTGGGCAGCCATGTGCAGCAAAAAGGTTCTCTCGTCAATGCCGAGCGCACGCGCTTTGACTTTGCCCATAACGCGCCGGTGAGTGATGCCGAGATTCGCGAGATAGAGTCTCGTGTCAACGCCGAGATTTTGGCCAACGGCGCGACGCAGGCGCGTGTCATGGACATTGAATCCGCTCAGAAAACCGGCGCCATGATGCTGTTTGGCGAGAAGTACGGCGAGTCGGTGCGCGTGATGGACATCGGGGGCAGCCGCGAACTCTGCGGCGGCACGCACGTAGCCCGCACGGGCGACATCGGTCTGTTCAAGGTGGTGTCGGAGGGCGGCGTCGCCTCCGGCGTGCGCCGCATCGAGGCCGTCACCGGACAGAATGCGCTCATCTATCTGCAGGAACTGGAGCGCACCGTGACGCAGGCCGCTGGCGCGCTGAAGGCACCGGTGGTCGAACTGCGCGAGCGCATCTCGCATGTGCTCGACAACGTGAAGTCGCTTGAGAAGGAAATCGCTGCGCTCAAGGGCAAGCTGGCTTCCAGCCAGGGCGATGAAATGCTCTCGCAGGCAGTCGATGTAAAAGGCGTCAAGGTGCTGGTGGCGCGCCTGGAAGGCGCCGACGTCAAGACCCTGCGCGAGACCATGGACAAGCTCAAGGACAAGCTCAAGTCGGCGGTGATCGTGCTGGCTGTGGTGGACGGCGGCAAGGTGCAGATAGCCGCTGGTGTCACGCCCGACAGCGTGGCCAGGGTCAAGGCGGGGGAACTCGTCAACTTCATTGCTGCACAGGTTGGCGGCAAAGGCGGTGGCAAGCCCGATATGGCGATGGCTGGCGGTACCGAACCGGGCAAACTTGACGCCGCACTGGCCGGAGCAATGGCCTGGGTCAGCGCAAAATTGTAAGGAGCGATTGCATGACTCATGGCAGGACTCTGGTCAGTGGTTTGATCCGGCGTCTGCGCTTGGGCGCTGTGGCCAGTCTGATCTGGTCGGTCGCGGTCAGCGCCGCTGCGGCCGAGCCTAAGGAAGTCACGATTGCCAGTCTCGACGGTACACAGCTGAAGGCATGGGTGTTTCAGCCGGCAGCGGGCCAACCAGCCGGCACCGTCGTGGCCTTGCATGGCTGTGGCGGTCTGTATGCGAGGGCGGGTGCACGCCAGGGCAAGCTCAATGCGCGCCATCAAGCCATGGCCGAGATGCTGCTGGCGCAGGGTTATGCGGTCGTTTTTCCGGATAGCCTGAGCTCGCGTGGCCTGACCGAGATCTGTACGGAAAAAATGCGCAGCCGTTCCATCAACCAGGTGCAGCGACGCAATGATGCACTGGCAAGCTTCAACTGGGTGGCGGCGCAGCCCTGGGCCAAGCCGGGCAAGATGGCGCTGATCGGGTGGTCTCACGGCGGCAGCGCCGTTCTGTCAAGCACCGACGCAAAACGGCCTGAGGTTGCCGCGCAGGCTGTCAAGCCGGCTGTGGCAGTTGCTTTTTACCCCGGCTGTGCTGACGCTCTGAAGAAGGGCTATATACCCAATACGCGCTTGCTGCTGATGGTTGGGGCACTGGACGACTGGACTCCGCCCGGCCCGTGCGTGGAACTCGGCAAGGCGACCGGCGTGGAGGTCAATGTTTACGCTGACAGTTATCACGATTTCGACAACCCTGTGGGGTCGGTGACCCTGCGCCGCGATGTACCCAACGGTGTTCACCGGGGCCAGGGTGTACATGTTGGCGCCAATCCGGCCGCGCGTGAGCAGTCCTATGCGCGATTGCGCGAGACCCTGCACGCCGCATTCAAATGAATTTGAAAATGCAGTGGGAGAGGCTTCAGCGGTGATCAGGCGGGCCGGGCTGCGGGCATGAGCTGACGGGCGCTTTCAAAATGCCGCTGCCGACCGCTCAGCGGATCTGTGAAGGCGATTGATTTCGCCAATAGTTGCAAGGGGCTGTGGTGGTTGACCTGCCCCTTCGGAGTGAGCGCCGGGTAGAGCCCGTCGCCAAGGATGGGCAGCCCCAGCGCCGCCATGTGCACGCGCAATTGGTGGCGCTTGCCTGTGACCGGGCTGAGCGCATACCGCGCCGTGGCTCCCTGTACCTCAAGCACATCGATGTGCGTGGTGGCGTTGATGGCGCCGGCAACTTCGTGCTGCAGCATGAAGTGACCCGCTTCGACAATCCGGCTCTCACGCGTCAGCGGAAATTTCAAGTCATCTCGCCACGGCGCGATGGCTTCGTAGTTCTTCCTGACCTGACGCTGCGCAAACAGGCTGCTGTAGGCGCCGCGGCTGGCGCTTTGCACCGAAAACAGCACCAGGCCGGCGGTGTCGCGGTCAATGCGGTGCAGCGGGACCAGGGATTCCAGGCCGAGCTTCTTCCTGAGTCGCAGCAAGAGCGTCTCTGCAAGGTAGTTGCCCGATGGAACCACCGGCAGAAAGTGCGGCTTGTCGGCCACGACAAGATGATCGTCCTGATACAGCACGATTTCGTCGAACGGGATGCGTGGTTCGGTTTCAACGGCGCGGTAGTAGTACACCCGTTGGTGCGGACGGTAGGCGCTGCCGGGCGTGACCGGGACGCCACGCTCGTCGATGACGAGTCCCTGTTCCATGCGTTGCTGCCAGAGTGCTCTGCTGATGGCAGGGAAACGCTGCTCAAAGAAATCCAGCATGCTGTGCCAGGGACCTGGTGCCAGACCTACGCAACTCGGCCCCACGCCATCACGGCTGGCAGGCTTGTGACTGCTAGGCGCGCTCAAAAATGACATCCCAGACACCGTGCCCGAGTCTGATGCCGCGGTTCTCGAACTTGGTGAGCGGCCGGTAATACGGCCTGGGCGCGTAGCCAGCGAGTTCCGGGTGCGCCTGGACGGCGCTGTTCCTGAGCAGCGGTTGCTCGCTCAGAACCTGCAGGATCTGTTCGGCGTAGGGTTGCCAGTCGGTGGCGCAGTGGAGGTAGCCACCGGGCTTGAGACGCGCCGCCAGCTTTTCCACCAGCGCGGCCTGGATCAGGC
This sequence comes from uncultured beta proteobacterium, assembly GCA_903925725.1. Taxonomy (GTDB): domain Bacteria; phylum Pseudomonadota; class Gammaproteobacteria; order Burkholderiales; family Burkholderiaceae_C; genus Rhodoferax. The sequence goes on from CAIYGK010000262.1 coordinate 3,647, forward strand.
GCCGCTTGTTGTGCCGCTTCTTGTGCCAGGGGTCGGGATAGAAAATGTGCACGCCATCCAGGCATTGC
>CAIYGK010000263.1 GCA_903925725.1 uncultured beta proteobacterium
ACTGCATTGATTGAGTTGGGCTCGCTGATCGTGTGCCTGGCGCTTGCCTGGTTGGTCGCGTGGCAGGTCGAACGGAGTTTGGGTTCACGCGATAAAACTTCCATCCTGTTTGGCACCAGAATCGTGGATGGCGTGCTGTTCCCGATCATGTTGTTGCTGCTTGCCTACATCGCCCGCTTTTTGTTGCAGCGCTGGCTGCCCGTGGCGCTGTTCAAGATTGCCATTCCGGTCCTGATAGCTCTGCTGGTGATACGTCTGGGTGTCAGGGTCCTGCAGGCGGCATTCCAGCAGACTCCCCTGGTGCGTGTGTTGGAGAGAAGTATTTCATGGCTTGCCTGGTTAGCCATGGTCGCCTGGGTCAGTGGCCTGCTGCCCGTGGTTCTGGAGGAACTCGACCAGATCACCTGGAAGGTGGGTGGATCCTCCATGTCGGTGCGCACCATGATTGAGGGCGTACTGACCGCTGGCGCGGTGTTGATTGTCTCGTTGTGGATTTCCTCGGGCATCGAGTCCCGCTTGCTGCGCTCTGCCACTGGCGGCGAGTTGTCCTTGCGCAAGGCGATGAGCAATGCGACGCGTGCACTTTTGATGTTTGTCGGATTGTTGGTGGCGCTTTCTGCGGTCGGTATCAACCTGTCTGCGCTGTCGGTGCTCGGTGGCGCGATTGGCGTAGGCGTCGGTTTTGGCTTGCAGAAGCTTGCTGCCAATTACGTCAGTGGTTTTGTCATTCTGGCTGAGCGCAGCATGCGTATCGGCGACAGCGTACGGGTTGATGGCTTTGAGGGCCGCATAACGCAGATCAATGCTCGCTACACGGTCATTCGCTCTCTGGTTGGACGCGAGTCGATTGTGCCCAACGAAATGTTGATCACCAGTCGCGTGGAAAACCTGTCGCTGGCTGATCCGCAAGTCTGGCAATTCACCAACGTGACTGTTGGCTACGACAGCGACGTCGATCTGGTGATGCGGCTGCTCAAGGACGCCACCTTGAATCATGAGCGCGTGCTGCGCAGTCCGGAGCCCTCGGTGTCGCTCGCCTCCTTTGGGGCGGACGGGCTTGAGTTCACTGTGGGTTACTGGATAACCGATCCGGAGAACGGCACGCTGAATCTGAAATCCCTGGTCAATCTCGATATTCTCGATCGGCTGCATGCACACCACATCGAGATACCGTTTCCGCAGCGGGTTCTGCATACCCGAAGTCCTTCGGCCGGGTGACATCTCGGAAACCTGTCTTTTGTAGTTATAATAAAAGCACGGTCGTACTATTTTGTATTGCTTTCTTTGCGAATTGTCGTGTGGACGACTCGCCTGACAAGCGGCAGCGCATAGAATCCACATTGACGTGCACGTCAATCATGATTGCCGTGTTCAGCCAACAATTAACCGAATTTTCAACAACTCTGGAGTGCAATCGATGAAAGTCCTGGTCGCAGTCAAGCGCGTGGTGGACTACAACGTGAAGGTCCGCGTCAAGTCGGACAACACAGGTGTAGACATCGCCAATGTCAAGATGAGCATGAACCCCTTTGACGAAATCGCCGTCGAAGAAGCGGTTCGTCTGAAGGAAAAGGGCGTAGCCACCGAAGTCATTGCCGTCTCCTGCGGCGTGACCCAGTGCCAGGAAACCCTGCGCACCGCCATGGCCATTGGTGCTGACCGTGCCATCCTGGTCGAAACCGCAGCCGAACTGCAACCGCTGGCCGTAGCGAAGCTGCTCAAGGCCCTGATCGACAAAGAGCAACCTGGCTTGGTGATTCTGGGCAAGCAGGCCATTGACGACGACTGCAACCAGACCGGCCAGATGCTTGCCGCCCTGGCTGACCTGCCGCAAGCCACCTTTGCCAGCAAGCTCGAAGCCGCTGACGGAAAACTCAAGGTCACGCGCGAAGTCGATGGTGGCCTGGAGACCCTCTCCATCAGCCTGCCCGCCATCATCACGGCAGATTTGCGCCTGAACGAGCCGCGTTATGTGACGCTGCCCAACATCATGAAGGCCAAGAAGAAACAGATGGACATCTTCAAACCCGAAGACCTCGGAGTGGACGTCAGCTCTCGCATCAAGACCCTCAAGGTCACCGAGCCGCCCAAACGCAGTGCCGGCATCAAGGTGCCAGACGTTGCTACTTTGGTGGCCAAACTCAAGAACGAAGCGAAGGTGATCTAAATGACAGCACTCGTAGTAGCCGAACACGATAACGCCTCCATCAAGGGCGCAACCCTCAACACCGTTACTGCTGCACTGAAGTGCGGCGGTGATGTCCATGTGATGGTAGCCGGCGCCAACGCAGGTCCTGCGGCCGCCGCAGCTGCGCAGATCGCTGGTGTCTCCAAAGTCCTGCATGCCGACGCAGAAGGTCTGGCCCATGGACTGGCCGAGAATATGACAGCGCAGATTCTGGCAGTAGCGCAGAACTACAGCCACATCCTGTTTCCAGCCACCGCATCGGGCAAGAACATCGCACCGCGTCTGGCTGCCAAGCTCGATGTCGGTCAGATCTCGGACATCACCCGCGTGGATGCCGCCGACACCTTTGAGCGCCCGATCTATGCCGGCAACGCCATGGCACAGGTACAAAGCAGCGATGCGATCAAGGTCATCACGGTGCGCACGACCGGCTTTGATGCGGCCAGCGCCAGTGGCGGATCCGCTGCTGTTGAAACCCTGGCAGCTGTGGCAGCCAGTGACAAGGCCACCTTCCTGGGCAGCGAGATTGCCAAGAACGATCGTCCGGAACTCACCGCTGCCAAGATCATCGTCTCTGGCGGTCGGGCACTGGGTTCAGCCGAGAAGTTCACTGAAGTCCTGACCCCGCTGGCTGACAAGCTCGGCGCCGCCATTGGCGCAAGCCGTGCTGCTGTGGATGCGGGCTACGCACCCAACGACTGGCAGATTGGTCAGACCGGCAAGATTGTGGCACCGCAGCTCTACATTGCAGCGGG
>CAIYGK010000264.1 GCA_903925725.1 uncultured beta proteobacterium
CGCCCTGCTGCCGCGCCTGATGTCCGGTGCGCTGGCGGTCTGACCGTCAGGCAGTTTCCGACCCGGTTTTGTCGGTTTCTGAAGTTCCAGTTTGTAGTTTTGAAAAAGAGTGGAATCAAACAAGTGATTGATTTGACTGGAAGTTTTTCGGACTTTTGTAGTTTCTTCGTCCCAGGTGTGTTGATTCCAGCCGCCTCGCTTGGTGATCTCAAAATCTCTAGTTATACTCCTGTAAAACTTTGGAGAAGGCTATGTTGCACGCTTCCCTGCGCCGCTCGGGTGGCTCTTACATCATGACGGTGCCCCTGTCTTACGTGGAGCAAAACCACCTGGACGCCGGGTCGCGCCTGGCGCTCGAAATCGTCGGTGATGAACTCACGATCCGACCGCAGCGCCAACGCAAGACCCTGGCCGAACTCTTGAAGGCAACGCCGCGCGGCCTGTGCCGGGCGCGGGGTTGGGACGAACTGGGAGCCGCTGGAGCCGAGCTGTGACGCCAGACCGCGGCGACATCCTGCACCTGGCCTTTGACCCGGCCAGCGGTCGGGAGATGAAGGGCAATCACTTCTGCCTGGTCGTGTCACCCCGGGCTTTTAATGCACGCTTCAAGCTGGCCATGGTGTGCCCCATTTCCGGCGGTGCTGCTGAGGCAGCGCGCAGTGCCGGCTTTCTGGTATCGCTGATGGGCCAGGGACTGCGCACCGACGGGCAGGTGCACGCCCACCAGATCAAGTCGCTGGACTGGGCCTCACGCCAGGCCACACTGGTGGAGCGCGCTCCCGACCTGGTCATGCAGGAAGTGCTGATGTGCCTGCGCAGCGTGCTGGATGACTGAGCGCCCGGCATGAACCGGCGTCGCTACACCGAGGACCAGTCCGTACAGAAGCCGGCCGCCGAGCTGCTGGCCGGTCTGGGCTGGCACAGTGTGCTGGCCTTCAATGAAGAAGACTTTGGCCCGGACAGTCTGCTGGGCCGCGACAGCAGAGCCGAGTATGTGCTCAAGCGCCATCTGCGCGCCGCACTGCTGCGCTTGAACCCGGGCGTGCCGGCGGTGGCCATAGCGCAGGCGATGGACGCCTTGCTGTCACTCGACGCTGCCAAGACCCTGGTGCAAACCAACGAGGACAAGTACAAGCTGATGCGCGACGGCGTGCCGGTGCAGGTGCGCTGGAACGACGGTCGCGAGAGCAGCGAGCGGCTCACGGTGATTGACTTCGACCGGCCCGACGACCCGGCGCGCAATGAATTTATTTGCGTGCAGGAGCTGTGGCTCGAAGGCGGTCCGGCCCCGGTGCGGCCCGACCTGATGGGCTTTGTGAACGGGCTGCCGCTGCTGTTCATTGAGTTCAAGCGGCAGGACAAAGACCTGAAAGTGGCTTTTGACGACAACTACACGCGTTACCTGCAAGACTTGCCGGGCCTGTTTGCCTTCAATGCCCTGGTGGTGCTGAGCGATGGCTTTGATGCGCGTTTTGGCAGCATCACCAGCCCCTGGGAGCACTTCTACCGCTGGAAGCGCCTGAATGAAGGCGACACCGACCCGGCGCCCAAGGACGATGCCGAGCCGATACACGCGCTGCTGCCTATCCTGCTGCGCGGCATGTGCCTGCCGGCCACACTGCTGGACTTGGTGGAGAACTTCACGCTGTTTGACCGCAGCGAAGGTGCGCCGCTGAAAATCCTGGCGCGCAATCACCAGTACCTGGGCGTTAACCGCGTCATCGACAAGCTGCTTGCCGGCTATGCTGACCCACTGAGCGACGTGGCGCGCGGCAAGCTCGGCGTGTTCTGGCACACGCAGGGCAGCGGCAAGAGCTATTCGATGGTGTTCCTGTGCCAGAAAGTGCGACGCAAGGTATCGGCCAGCTACACCTTTGTTCTGATGACCGACCGCGACGAGCTCGACCAGCAGATTCACGGCACCTTTGTCAACTGCGGCGCGGTTGTCA
>CAIYGK010000265.1 GCA_903925725.1 uncultured beta proteobacterium
ACAAGGATATGGAGGAAGCCTACTCGCGCACTGTCGCAGGATTTACCCACACTGTTGAGGAAGCCGGGTTCCAAGGACTGTTTGATCTAGTAGAAGCCATGAACGACCCGCAGCAATCCCGCATTGCCAATGTTGGGCAAGTCGCCGCGACCGCAATGCCATTCTCATCTGCACAATCTCAGATCGCCAGCTTCAACGATCCATATTTGCGGCAGACACAAACCTTCATCGATGGTATCAAGAAGGACATTCCAGGCGAACGACAGTCACTTTTGCCAGTTCGTGATTGGAGCGGACAACCAATGCCGAACCCGAAGTATCAATCGATCTTCGGCAACCGGGCAGTTGGCAATGATAGCGTTGACATGGAAATGCAGCGCCTCGATCTGAAGCCTTCCAAAGTCGAAGACAACATCCGAGGCGTGAAGCTGACGCCGGAACAATACAATGAATACCAATCCCTGGCCGGGGTAGCAACGCGGGATGCCCTGCATAAATTTATTGACCAGCCTTCATGGCAAGCAATGCCGGATTACGCTAAAACAGTGGCCATCACGAAAATCATCGCCGCTACTCGCAAGCAGGCTGAAGCTGCCATGCAGATGAAGTATAAAGGGCTAATTGCTGAAGGCGTTGATAACCGAACCCAGGACATTGATGGCCAGAAGCCAAAGCCTCTAGCCTTCCCTCGACCACAAACCCCTTGATATTTAGCGCGGCTCAGGATAGAATGTGACTACATTCCTATAGGTAAGTCATGCTGTCTCGTATTGCCCCACATTTGGCCCCTGAGTGGCGTATTGCGCACCGGCTATGGAGCGTGCGGGTTGCATTATTTTGGGCTGTAGTGGCAGGCTTGTGGGTCGCGCTACCGGCTTTCCAGAACTGGATGCACCCGGCGGTCTTTGCGTTCCTGTGCATCGGGTTCGCATTGCTCATATGTGCGGCAAGATTGACCAATCAGCCAGGATTGCCCAATGTCTGAGGCAAAAACACCCAATCTGCAACGGGCAGGTCTTACAGGCGCGGCGCTGCTTATCGCTGTGACCGTTGTAAGCGCCTATGAGGGCCTATCCACCAAACCATACCGAGATAGCGTCGGTGTCCTGACAGTGTGCTACGGAGCGACTGCGGCTGATTATGTGGACCTCTCAAAGACCTATACCCCAGCCGAATGCAAGGCTATGCTGGGCACCGACTTGCAGAAATATTACCAAATGGTAACATCCTGCGTCCATGTCCCCATGCCGCCGCACCGGGAAGCCGCAATGGTCAGCTTCACCTACAATGTCGGTGGTGGGGCCTTCTGCAAATCGGCAGTAGCTCGCGACTTGAATGCTGGCAGGGTCCAGGCGGCATGTGATGCCCTCCTGGCCTATAACCGTGCTGGGGGCCGCGTGCTCGCTGGCTTGACCGCTCGCCGAAAATCAGAGCGAACATTATGCTTGATGGAGAATTGACATGCTTAGCTGGTTCAGCAAACAAGCCTTCGATAGCCTGTGGGCGCTCGTGTGGCACTTCGGGATTATTGGGTTCGTCTTTTTTGCTGCACTAGCCTGGGCGTATTTTATACCTGTTGGCAAACGCCTTGCGTTGCTCACAGCAATCTGCGCTCTCGTGATGTTTTTCACCGCAGGCATCTACACAAAATTAGGAGCAGATTATGTTCAAGCAAAATGGGACGCTGCCAACACTGCCGCTGTCACGCAAGCAACACAGGCCAGGGCAAAGGCTGTCAAGTCTGTTGCTCATCCCCATGCTTCTGTGTTTGGGGGCGTGCGCCACGACCAGTATGACCGGGACAGCGACAAACCAAGCGGCGCTTCGGGCGTTCCGACCCATAACTTATTCCAGTTCTAAGGACACAGCACCGACTGTCAAGCAAATTCGTATTCAT
>CAIYGK010000266.1 GCA_903925725.1 uncultured beta proteobacterium
CAGGCCAATTGCTGGTCGATAAAGGCGATCATCTGGGCTTTGCTCATGGCACCAACCTTCGTCGCAGCCAATTGGCCACCCTTGAACAGCATCAATGTCGGGATACCGCGAATGCCATACTTGGCCGGAACTTCGCGGTTTTCATCGACGTTCATCTTGGCGACCTGCAGCTTGCCGTCATAGCTTGCGGAAACATCATCGAGGATCGGCGCAATCATCTTGCAAGGGCCACACCACTCAGCCCAGTAGTCCACCAGAACGGGCACGGTGGATTTCAAGACATCGGCTTCAAAAGAGTCGTCTGACACATGTTTGATAAGTTCGCTGGCCATGGGGGTTCCTAGAGGAGGGGTGAACATACAGTTAAAGTGGGGAAATTGTGACAGAAACCAAGCCCGACTACGGAATTTCAAGCGTCTATGACTGAGATAGCAAAAATGCATCATGTCGACGCTGCCTGGGATCGGGTGATGGTACAGATCCGTGCCGAAATATCACTGCGTCGACTGCATCCGGCGCGGGTTGTGGTTTTGCTGCCCTTCGCCCAGTTGATGCCGCAGGCACGCAGTGCCTGGCTGAGATGCTGCGTTGCCGAGAAGTTAGAGGCGCACTTCCTGCCGCGCTTTGAAACCAGTCTGAGCTGGACGCGCAGTCTGGCCGGCTTTGCACCGGGCCAGGATGATTTGCGGCTCGACGCGGCGCATGATGTGCTGACTGCGGCGTCCCTGTTGACACGAGCTGGTTTGTCAGCGCAGCAGGACTTGCTGGCCCCGCGTCTGATGGAATCGGCCTGGAGTCTGGCACGCATCGCCGCTGCCGTGGCGCCGCCGGCACGCGCGCAGTGGGCCGCCGACTTGGGACTGAGGCTGACTGATGCGCTCGATTCACCGCTGCTGGCCCTGGAAGCAGCGTTGGCCCGTATTGCTCTGGCCTGGGTTGGGCATTCGAGCTATTTGTCGGATTCCATCTTTTCCGCGACTCCCGAATTGCTTGTCCTGTTGGAGGGGTTTCAGACAGACCCCATGACACTTGCCCTGCAACAGACTTTTCCGGATCGGATCCTGCTGCTGAATCTGGCGCCACCACCTGAGGGTCAGCTGCCGCAGCAACCAGCTGGCCAAGTGGCGCTGCACGCGGCGCACGACGCAGAAGACGAGGCGCAGCGCGCTGCAGCTTGCGTCCTGCTCCATCTGGCTGCCGGACGCACACCAGTGGCGCTGGTGGCGCAGGACCGGTTGCTGACCCGGCGCGTGCACGCCATGCTCAGCGAGCAAGGTGTAGCAGTGCGTGACGAGACTGGCTGGAAGCTCTCGACCACGCGTGCCGCTGCCGCGCTGATGAGTCTGCTGCGCGCGGTGACTTGGGACGCCAGCACCGATGCGGTGTTGGATTGGCTGAAGAATGCGCCGACTTTTGATCCGAAAGAGGTGACCGAGGCGGAGCAAAGCTGGCGACGACTGGGCGCGCGTGAGTGGCGTTCTGTGCCCGAGGATGGCGCTGTCGCCCTGCAGGCGCAGACTGTGCGTGAGACGCTGCAGGCCGGGCGGTCACTGCCGCGCTGGTTGGCGGATTTGCGCGCAGCCCTGCAGAGCTCGGGACAATGGAGCGCATTGCTGCTGGACCCGGCGGGCCAAGCGGTGCTGGATGCGCTGCGTCTGAATGAGGACGCTGAGCTTGAATTCAGCGACGTGGCCCCGCGCATGAATCAGAGTCAGTTCACGGCCTGGGTCAGCCAGACGCTGGAGGCCATGAGTTTTTCTCCGCCTTGTGCAGACTCGGTCCAAGTCTTGATTCTGCCCCTGAGTCAGTTGCTGGGACGGCCCTTGGCAGCGGTGGTGTTACCGGGCTGCGATGAGCTGAACCTGCCCACGGCACCCGAGCCACCCGGCATGTGGACGCCAGCCTTGCGTGCCCTGCTCGGCCTGCCGGCACGCGAGGCGCTGGCCACAGCGGCCAAGGCAAGCTGGCAGTACGCTCTGGATTTCCCACAGGTCGATCTGTTGTGGCGTTTGAGCGATGGCGGCGAGCGCGTCATGGCCAGCGGCTTTGTGCAGGCCCTGCGCTTGCAGACGGCGCCGGACCTGTCGCTCGACACCTGTCTGCTGCGTTCCGTCAGCCGCCGCTCCTGTGTCATGCCGGCGGTACGCGGCGATTCGCTCGCGCTGGCGCGACTTTCCAGTACGGCCTATGAAGATTTGCGGCGTTGCCCTTACCGCTTTTTTGCGTTGCGCCAGCTCAAGTTGCAAGAATCCGATGAACTCGATACGGAAATCGACAAGCGCGATTTCGGCAACTGGCTGCATCAGGTGCTTAAACTTTTTCATGACGCCTTGCAGCGCTCGCCAGGCAGCAATGCGAGTGCCAGGCAAGCGATGATCGACGCTGCCGCTGATCAGGCCACGCTGGCGCTTGGCTTGTCGAGCAGCGAGTTTCTGCCTTTCGCGGCTTCCTGGCCACGCCTGCGAACGGGCTATCTGGCGTGGCTGGCCGAGCATGAGGCTGGCGGAGCCACCTATGGTGAGGGCGAGGCCTGGCGAGAAATGGCGCTCGGTGCGTTGACCCTGGTTGGCAAGATTGACCGCATCGACCGGCTGTCCGATGGCAGCACTCTGGTGATCGATTACAAGACAGAAGCCTCCAGCACTACGACGCAGCGCATCAAGGCGGGACTGGAAGACAGCCAGCTCGCTTTTTACGCCGCATTGCTGAGTGATGACACACTGTCTGCGGCCTACGTGAATGTGGCCGAGAAAGAGGGCAGCAAAAGCTACCGGCAAGACAACATCGTGGACATGCGCGACCAACTTCTCGAGGGTATTGTTTCTGACATGACGCGCATCGCCGAGGGCCATTCGATGGCGGCGCTGGGGGAAGGAAAAGCCTGCGAGTTTTGTGCAGCACGCGGCCTGTGCCGCAAGGATTTCTGGACATGAAGGCTGCTTACGAGATCAACGGGCAGAGCGTCAGCGCGCAGGCGTTTTACGCTGTTGCCTGCGACCCGCGTCGCAGCGTCGCCGTGGAGGCCTGCGCGGGCGCAGGCAAGACCTGGATGCTGGTCTCACGCATGGTGCGCGCGTTGCTCGACGGCGTGCCGGCGCATGAGATTCTCGCCATCACCTTCACCAAGCGCGCGGCCGCGGAGATGCGCGAACGGCTCTATCAATGGCTGGCCGAATTTGCCAACGCAGATCGGACGACACTGATTCAGGCGCTGCGTGATCGCGGCATTGCGCTGGACGAGACGGAGGCGCAGTCATCCGAATTGCCGCAGCAACTGGCAGGGCTCTATCAAAAAGTGCTGGACAACGGTCGTCAGGTTCAGGTGCGTACCTTTCACAGCTGGTTTGGTGCCTTGCTGCGCACTGCGCCGCTGGCGCTCCTGCAGCAGTTGGAACTGCCGGTCAGCTATGAATTGCTGGAAGACGACGCGCAGGCCAGTGCCCTGGTCTGGCGGCGTTTTTATGCGGCATTGGTGATGGACGCCCAGGGCAGGGCGGATTTCGAGGCGGTGGTGTTTGAGTATGGTCGCGCACAGACCGAAAAAGCCTTGCAGACGGCACTGGACAAGCGCACCGAGTTTGCGCTGGCGGATGCGCATGAGGTGCTGGCGCAGTCGGTGCTGCGTTTTGGTGATCAGTACCCCGAATTTGCCGGGCTCAAGGAGCCACAGGACTTTTTGCGGGCGCAACCGCAGCGCGGGCAGATCTTGCTTGACGCCGCCAAGGCACTTGGCCAGGCCAGTGCCCCGAGCTTTAGCGCCAAAGGGCTTGAACTGCAGACAGCACTCAGCGACAAAGACTTGCCTGGTGTTTTTGACGCCCTGTTCACGGATAAGGGCACGCCGCGCAAGTTCAGCGAAAAAGTCGCCGGCATCGACCGTGTGCGCGAGGCGCAGGATCTGCTGCTGCGAGTGCAGGCGGCCCAACAGCAGCACGCAGCCTGGCATTACCAGCAGCGCATGACGCGACTGACGCGCGTCATGCTCAGGGAGTACGCGGCGCTGAAGCGTGAGCGTGGCTGGGTCGACATGAACGATGTCGAGCGTGCGGCGCTGACGCTGCTTGGTGACCCGGTGCTGTCGGGCTGGGTGCAAGAGCGGCTTGACGCGCGGGTGCAACATTTGCTGATTGACGAGTTTCAGGATACCAATCCGCTGCAGTGGCAGGCACTGCGTTCGTGGCTCAGCGCCTACGCCGGTGCCGGTGGTTCGGCACCCAGTGTCTTTATTGTGGGCGACCCCAAGCAGAGCATTTACCGCTTTCGCCGCGCCGAGCCGCAAGTATTCAAGGCGGCGCAGGCCTTTGTGCGCGATGCTCTGCGTGGCGATCTGCTCAGCTGCGATCACACCCGGCGCAATGCGACCAACGTGATGGCCACCGTCAACGCGGTGATGCTGGATGCGATGCGTGCTGATGCGTATCTGGCTTATCGGGAGCACAGCACCAGCTCGACGCAGGGCGGCAGTGTTGGCAGCTTGCCGCCGATTGCAAGACCAGCGGCAAGCCAGGCGGCGACGGAGGGTCAGACCGCCGGGGAATCGGGCCTTGCTCTCTGGCGCGACAGTCTGCATACGGCGCGCGAACTGCCAGAGGAGACGCTGCGCACACAGGAGGCGCGTCAGGCCGCCGCCTGGATTGCCGCGCATCTGGGCGATGGTGCCCGGCAGGCGGCAGATGTGATGGTGCTATCGCGCCGGCGTTCGTCCTTGCTGCCCTTGCAGGACGAATTGCGCCGACTCGGTATCGCGGCGCAGATCGGGGACAAGAGCGATCTGGTTGACAGTTGTGAAGTGCAGGATGTGCTGGCCTTGCTGGATGTGCTTGTTTCGCCGCAGCACGACCTGTCGATGGCACGGGCGCTGAAGTCGCCGATCTTTGAACTCGACGACGAACTGCTGGTGTCTTTGCGACAGACGCAAATTCAGACCGGCCAGAGCTGGTTTGAGGTATTGCTGCAAACCGGTGTCATGACGGATGACGGTACAGCGCTGGTGGCCCGCCTGCTGCGCTGGAAGGCCTGGCTCGATAGTCTGCCGCCGCATGACGCGCTGCAATCCATCTACACCGACGGTGACCTGCTGGCGCGCTTTGCCGCCTTGGCGCCGGCACATCAGGTGCAGACGGTGCTGGCCAATCTGCGTGCGCTGTTGAGCGTATCCCTGCAACTGGGCGGTGGGCGTTTCACTACGCCCTACGGTTTGGTGCGCGCCCTCAAGGCCGGTGGCGTGCGCGCGCCGGCGGCTGTCAATGCGCAGGCGGTGCGACTGCTGACCATCCACGGTGCCAAGGGGCTGGAGGCCGACACGGTGCTGCTTCTCGACACCGACGCGCCGGATCACAAAGCCGACAGCATGGGGGTTTTGGTGGACTGGCCGGGTGAAGCCGCCTGGCCGGTGAAATTTGTTTTCCTGGCCAGCGAATCGCATCCACCAAGCTGCGCTGTTGCCACGCTGGCAGCGGAACGCGTGGAGCGCCAGCGCGAAGAGCTTAACGCCCTGTATGTGGCGCTGACCCGGGCTCGTGACAATCTGGTGCTCTCCAGCATCGAGCCGCATCGGCGTTCCGGGCGCAGCTGGTGGCAACGTCTGCTGGAGACAGAGTCTGTGCAAGGTCTGAGCATCGATGTCGGCGCGTCGTCCGCAGCGCCCGGCGCGGGGGTTAGGTCTAGCGTGCTTAAAATCAAGACATTGCCGCCTGCGCCGCCGGGGCAAGCGACTGCGCTTCCTGTTGCAGAACTTGATTCGAAGGAGAGCCGGATTGGTAAAGCCATGCACCGCATGCTGGAGTGGGGTCAAGTCTCTGCCGCGAACACGCTTGCAGCAGCGCGCGAGTTTCAACTCACACCGCAGCAGGGCTTGGCCGCGGCCGGCATGGCGCAGCGCATATTGCAGGGCGACGCTGCCTGGGCCTGGGACCCGGTCGTCTTGGCGTGGTCAGGCGATGAAGTCGAACTGCAATTCGAGGGGGCGTTGCTGAGACTCGACCGGCTGCTGCAACGTCGCGATGCTGGGCACAATGGGCAGTGGTGGGTGCTGGACTACAAGTCCGCCTGGTCACCGCAAGAGGATCCGCAACTGCGGGCGCAGCTGCGCAGCTACCGCAAGGCGCTGCGCTCGATCTACCCCGACGCCATTGTCAGGGCTGCCTTTCTGACCGCGCAGGGTCGATTCATTGAACTGGAGGAGGGCGCATGAAGACCGTTCTGGTGGTGGGAGCCGGCCCGGCCGGTTTGATGGCCGCCGAGGTCTTGTCTGGCGCGGGTGTGGTGGTTCATCTGTACGACGCCATGCCTTCGGTCGGGCGCAAGTTCCTGCTTGCCGGCAAAGGCGGCTTGAACCTGACTCACTCCGAGCAGACCGATCTTTTTGTATCCCGCTACGGCAAGCGGCAAGCAGAGATGGCTTCCCTGCTGCAGGACTTTGACAGCACGGCAGTGCGCGCCTGGGCCGCCACACTGGGCATCGAAACCTTTGTCGGAACTTCGGGTCGCGTCTTTCCTGCGGACATGAAGGCGGCGCCGCTGCTGCGCGCCTGGCTGCAGCGCTTGCGCCATCCCTCGCCCGGAGCGGCAGTGCAATTTCATATGCGCCACCGCTGGACAGGACTTGATCCATCGAGTCTGGCATCCGGCCCGACAAGCTACAGCTTTGAAGGTCCGCAGGGTCCGCTGCAGGTACAAGCCGACGCCGCGTTGCTGGCGCTTGGTGGCGGCAGCTGGGCGCGCCTGGGTTCAAGCGGCGCCTGGGTGCCCTTGCTGACGGCGCAAGGTGTGGCTGTGGCGCCTCTGCTGCCAGCCAATTGCGGTTTCGAGGTGCAGGGTGGCTGGAGCGAGCACTTCAAGACCCGCTTTGCCGGACAGCCTTTCAAGTCCGTGGCGATTGCGTTCAGCAATTCACACGGAACGCGCTTTGTCCGCCAGGGCGAATTTGTTGCCACGGCCAGCGGCGTCGAGGGCAGTTTGATCTACGCAGCATCGAGCCTGCTGCGCGATGAAATCATGGCGCAGGGCAGTGCTACGTTTGAGCTCGATCTGCTGCCATCGATGAGCCCGAAGCGGGTTCTGTCCGAAGTGCAGCATCCGCGCGGCTCACGCACGCTCTCCAGTCACCTGAAGAGCCGGCTTGGCATCGACGGCATCAAGGCCGCCATCCTGTACGAGTTGCTGAGCAAGGAGCAGTTGCATGACCCGCTGCAACTGGCAGCGGCCATCAAGGCTTTGCCAATCACGCTGGTCGCCACGCGTCCGCTGGATGAAGCCATCAGCAGCGCTGGCGGCGTGCTGTTTGAGGCGATGGACGAACAGCTGATGCTGAGGGCACTGCCCGGTGTCTTTTGCGCCGGCGAGATGCTCGACTGGGAGGCGCCCACCGGCGGTTATCTGCTCACCGCTTGCCTGGCCAGCGGCCGGCGCGCGGCGCAGGGAGTGCTGGCGTACCTGGGCCAGTGCGCCTGCCCACAAGCATGAGCGCTGGAGCAGCTTTGCAGATCGGACCAAAGAGTTGGCGGTACAACAATCAGCAGTGCATGGGGACCGGTAACAACATGGCCTGAATTTTTTCTTCGCCCGGTACTGACTTCCTTAGAGAAAAATGTTCGCCCAGCAAAAGTATTGAACACTCCAGCAAAGGTTTATTGGACCAGCACGCCCAGAATGGTTGCTGCGATGATGACACAAGCCAACTCTCACAGTACCCCAGGCCCTGCCGACAACTGCACTGCTTCGGCGCCTGTCTCGCGGCGCAAACTGCTGCAACTGGCCGGCTGGTCCGGCCTGGAACTCGCCACACCCGTCCTGCTCGCCGGGTGTGGGCACACTTCAACGCCAGACTACGCAGCCGCGCGCCAGGAAGCACAGACTGCCGCGCAGGAAGTGTTGCGGCTTGGCAGCGCCACCGCGCTGGGTTTTGCGCTGGTTAGCGCCGAGCGAACGGTGTGGGCCGAAAGCTTCGGATTTGCCGACTTGCAGACGCGCCAACCACCCAGCGCCACAACCCTGTTTGGCATCGGCTCAACCTCGAAGATGTTCGCAACAGTCGCTGTCATGCAACTGGTGGAGCAGGGACGGGTGGTACTCGACGCGCCGCTGGTGCGCTACCTGCCATCGTTTCGCATGCTGGACGCGCGTTACACGGCGATCACGGTGCGCATGTTGATGAATCACTCGTCGGGCTTTCCTGGAACGATTTACCGCAGCATTTTCACGACCCGACCCGCTTCGGGCTATGCCGAGCAGGTGTTGGCCGCCCTGGCACAGGAGCGCCTCAAGGCGGCGCCGGGCTACATGAGCGTCTATTGCAACGACGGCTTCACCCTGATCGAACTTCTTGTTCGGGAAGTGACCGGTCAGCCTTATGCCGACTACGTGCAATCGGCGATCCTTGATCCTCTGGGTATGCGACATTCATCCTTCACCGGTGTCCCGTTCGCAGATGGCAGCTATGCGAAAGCGTACCGATCCGGAATGGCTCAGCCGCAGGAATTTGTCGGGGCGCAAGCCTCAGGTGGTCTCTACACCAACCCAACCGACATGGCGACCTTCGCCCGGATCTTCCTCAACGGCGGTGCGCTGGGTGCAACCCGGATACTGGCTCGCACTTCACTACAGGCCATGGCAGTCGATCAGACACTGGGGACTTTCAATCCGGTGAAATCCAGCGCATGGTCCTATGGACTGGGCTGGGACACCGTGCACGAAGCAGGACTTGATGCCGTGGGAGTTCAAGCCTGGACCAAGGGTGGCGACACCAATTTCTACGGCGCCGAGATGATCGTCGCGCCAAACGAAGGCCTCGCCGTGGTGGTGATGGGGACACAGGGCGCCGGCTTCAACCACAGCGCGCTGGCGCAGAGGGTATTGCTGCGTGCGCTGGCCGAGAACGGCCACATACCTGCATTCCCGGCGCCCCTGGCAGCGCTGGCCAGTGCGGTGCTGCCGGCCCCCGCCGGAATCGCTGAGGCGACCGAGGGGGTATACGCCCACTTTGCGGGCATCGTTCAGTTCCGTAAGGACGCCGACGGCTCGCTCTCTACCATGAGGCTGGGGCCCGACGGCTTCACTCCCGGTATTTCGGCAATGCGCTACCGCAGTGACGGCTGGTTCACATCGGACGCCGCGCCTCTTGTCTCCTGCAAAGCCATCACCGATTCAGGCGGGCAGTATCTGGCGCAGCGCGGCCCCGCTGGCGCTTTGCACTACCTGGACGCACAGGCCTTTGCGCAGCGTGTGCAGCCAGCGGCGTCGTCGCTCACACCTGCCTGGCGCAAAAGGATTGGATCGAGCTGGCTGCTGGTCAACGAAAGCCCCGACTCGCATGTCGACCAGTTCGTCGGCACGCGACGCTTCTCGCTGGTTACCGTTCCCGAACTGCCAGGGTTGGTCATTGCTTGGCAATCTGGCGATACACCAGCACCCATCGTGCTTGATCCGTCCACCAGTGACATGACCGCACGCATGATGCTCGTCATTGCGGGGATGAACGGACGCGACCTGAACGATCTCGACATCATCAACCAGGACGGCGAAGAATGGCTGCGCTGGGGCGACTCGCTGCATCGCCCGCTGGCGACGGTGCCCCGGCTATCCGCCGGCACCACGACAGCCGTCTCCATCGGACCAGAAGGCTACTCCGAGTGGCGCGCGGTACAGGCCGGCGCCGCGCCGGTGCAGTTGAGCATCTCCGGCACCAGCGCTTGGCGCTTCTACGATCCCGACTTTCAGGTTGTGGCCAGTGGGCTGACGACCGGCCAAGCCAGCTTGCCCGCCGGAACCGGGCTCGGCTACCTGCTTCTCTTTGGTGTTGCCAATGCCCACGCCAGCGTCACGCTCTCCTGACGAATTTCAAAGGCAGCAACATGAATATCCAACTTCAGACCGACGCCCATGACGACGACGGCCGCCGTCGTGCTGGCATTAGCCGTCGCTGCGTTTTGCAATTGAGCGGACTCACTGGCGCTGGCATTCTGGCACCCGGTCTGCTGGCCGGCTGCTGGGGGGCCAAAGCACCAAGCTACGAGGCCACCGTTGTCGACGCGCGCGCTGCCATTACCAAAGCGCTGACTGACACCAGCACGCCGTCGATCTCGGTCGCGCTGATGGACCGGGATCGCGTCATCTGGGCCGAAGCCTTTGGCCTCATTGACCCGGTAAGCAAGGCCGTTCCCACGCCCGACACCCTGTTTTGCATCGGCTCCTGCAGCAAGATGCTGGCAGCGATCGCCACCATGATCCTGGTCGAGCGCAGCCAGCTGGAACTGGACCAGCCCCTGGTGCGCTACCTCGGCAATTTCAGGATGGCATCACCCGAATACACACAGGTCACGGTGCGCATGTTGCTGAGCCACTCATCCGGTTTTCCGGGTGCCGACTACCGTGGCCTCTTCGGCGCCGGACCCCGAACCGACTACGCGGTGCAGGTCATGCAGACGCTCGCAACCGTCCGTCTCAAGCACGCGCCCGGCGAGATGTCGGTGTACTGTAACGACGGCTTCACCATGATCGAGCCGCTGGTGCAGACGATCACCGGCAAGACCTACGCCCAGTTCGTTGCCGACGAGATTCTGGCGCCACTGGGCATGCCGCGCAGCCGCTACCCGCTCGCCCTGTTTGCCGAAGGCAGTTTCGCACCAGGCTTCACTGGCGCGGTCAAGCAGCCGCAGGAATTCACTCAAGCCTATGCTTCCGGCGGCCTCTATTCAACGCCGTCCGAGATGGGGCGACTGGCGCGCATGCTGCTCAATGACGGTCAGCTTGATGGCAAGCGCATCCTGCAACCAGCGTCGATCGCGGAGATGGCGCGCGACCAGACGCTAACCGAGCCGCTGCGCCCGGTAAAGATGGCCGACGGATTCGGTCTTGGCTGGGACGGTGTGCGCCAGGGCGGCCTGGCCGCTGTCGGCGTCACAGCCTGGCACAAGAACGGCGGCACCAGCGTCTATGGCAGCGATTTTTTCGTCGTCCCGGACGAGGGTCTGGCGCTGATGATCACCGGCTCATCGACTGGCTACGGATCGGGTGCCCTGGCCGAGCGCATACTTCTCAACGCGCTGCTGGAGCGCCGCCGTATCGACGCACTGCCCGTGCCACTGGTCCCGACACCGGGACCGCAAGGGCTCGCGACCGATGAGCAACTCAGCACGCTGACTGGCGTCTACGCGCACTACCAGGGACTGCTGCGCCTGCAAGCCCTGGCGGACCGTACGCTTGCGCTATCGAGCTACGCCGACGGCAGTTGGGTCGTGTCCCCGGACAAGCTGAAACTGCGCAACGACGGCACCTGGAGCAGTGATGTCAGTCCCAACAGCGCCTTTGTGGCTGCGAGCGCTCAGGGTCAGACCTACCTGGTGGCTCGCGTACCCAGCGGCATGGGTCATTACCTGTTCGAAGTTCCCTACGCCCAAAAAATGCAAGCCAAGGCACCGCTTTCAGCCGCCTGGCAAGCACGGCTGGCGCGCAAATGGCTGGCAGTCAACGACGCGCCGGATTCAGCAGGACTGCTGCTGGGCGGGCCGCTGCTGACGCTGGCCGCTGTGCCGGACTTGCCGGGCTACATACTGACGCGCGCCGAACCGATCGACAAGAACGACCAGATCGGTGATGCGTCCGCTAGCGACACCGTGGCGCAGATGTGCCTGAAGGTCCCGTTCGTCAAGGGGCGCGATCTTGACGACGTGCTGATCGAAATGCGCAACGGTGAAGAATGGGTTCGCCTTGGCAGCAGCCTGTTCCGCCCGGCGCAGACCGTGCCCGTGCTGGCCAGCGGAACCCAGGTGCTAAAGATTGGCACTGAAGGCTACTGCGAATGGCGCACGGTACAGGCCAGCACGGCGCCGCTGCAGATCACGCTTTCGGCTGGCTCGGCCTGGCGCATTTATAACTCGAACTTCCAGTTGCTGGGCAGCGGCGCGGCCAGCGGGCCGGC
>CAIYGK010000267.1 GCA_903925725.1 uncultured beta proteobacterium
CCGCGCTGGCTGGTGCAGGACATTGTGGCCGAGCCATTGATCGAGCACGGGTTGGTGAGCGATCCTTCAGAGCTGAGGGCGCGGGTCGGGGCTCTGCTCACTGATGTGGGCTTGAGTCCGCTTGACAGTTTCAAGTACCCGCATCAGTTCTCCGGCGGCCAGCGCCAGCGCATCTCGATTGCGCGCGCCCTGGCCACGCAACCGGAATTTCTGGTCTGTGACGAGCCCACGTCGGCGCTGGACGTGAGCGTGCAGGCGCAGGTGCTCAACATCATGAAAGACCTGCAACGCAGGCTGGGGTTGACGTACCTGTTCATTTCACACAATCTGGCGGTGGTGCGCCATGTCAGCGACCAGGTCGGCGTGATGTACCTCGGGCGCCTTGTGGAACTGGCCGACAAGCAGGCCTTGTTTGGCAGCCCGCGCCACCCTTACACCCGGATGTTGATCGACGCCATCCCGAAGATGACGGATACCGGACGTGCCCGCACACCGGTGCAGGGGGAAGTGCCAAATCCCCTCGACCCCCCTTTGGGTTGCGCCTTCAACCCGCGCTGCCCGCATGCCAATGAGCGTTGCCGCAATGAGCGCCCGCAACTGTTGGCCCTGGCCGGCATCCGAATCGCCTGCCATGCGGTGGAAGAAGGCCGGATCTAGGCTGGTATTTCAGGTGTAGCGCTTGCTGCGCAAACTATTTTTCATCTCGCTCAAGGCTGGTTGCAGCTTCTCGCTGCCGATGCGCAGCGCGACACAGGTGGCAAGAATGTCGATAATCAGCAAGTGCAGCAGCCTTGAGACCATCGGGCTGTAACGATCAAAGCCTTCCGGATGATCAGCCGCCAGATGAATATGTCCCGCGCGCGCGAGCGGCGAGCCACTGGCGGTGATGACGATGACGGTGGCGCCGTGTTTGCGCGCAATGTCGCAGGCATCCATCAGGTCGCGCGTGCGTCCCGAGTTGGAAATGATGAGGACGCAGTCACCGGGCCCCAGCAGTGATGCGCTCATGACCTGCATGTGGCCATCGCTGTAGGCGACGCTGTGCATTCCGAGCCGAAAAAACTTGTGCTGCGCATCCTGCGCCACCACTCCGGAATTGCCAACACCAAAAAATTCGATGCGCCTGCCGTCGCTGCAGGCCTGTACCAGGGTCATGGCAGCTCTTTCAATGGCCTGCGTGCTGGCTTCATTGCGGTATTTCAGGAAGGCCGCCACCGTGTTGTCGATGACCTTGACCATGACGTCGCCCGTCTTGTCATCCACGTCGACACTGCGGTGAATGAAGGGCACACCTACGCTGACGCTGCCGGCCAGTTTGAGCTTGAAATCCGACAGGCCATCGTAGCCGACGCTGCGACAAAACCGCACCACCGTCGGCTTGCTGACATGCGAGCGCGCTGCCAGTTCGCTGACTGGCAGCCTTGCAAACCCGCGTGGGTCGCTGAGCAGCAATTTTCCGACACGCTGTTCGGCTGGCGCCAGTGAAGGCAGACAGGCTTTGATCCGGTCAAGCATAGGACAGATAGATCAGTTCGCTGATGCAATTTTCCGCCGGGCCGTCCCAAGGAAAATTAGCCCCCTCGGGGGGCAGCGCAGTACCCGAAGGGACAAGCGTGGGGGCTAACATTCCTCTGCCCAGCAAAACCCGTCGCGCGCAATCATGGCGCTGGCGGCGCTCGGGCCCCAGGTGCCGGCGGCGTAAAGGCGCGGGCCCTGCGGATCATTTTTCCAGTGCTCAAGAATCGGTTCGACCCAGCGCCAGGCTTCCTCCTGCTCGTCGCTGCGTACAAACAGATTCAGCCTGCCATCGATCACGTCAAGCAGCAAGCGTTCGTAGGCACCTACGCGCTCCGAGCCAAAGCGCTTGTCAAAGTCGAGGTCGAGTTGCACCGGTGACAGCGTTTGAGAATTGCGCCGGTTGCTCTGTCCCTGGGCCATCAGGTGCAACTCAAGGCCATCCTTGGGTTGCAAATTGATGACCAGTCGATTGGCCATGCCGATTTGTGAATTGAAGATGGCATGCGGTGTAGGCCGGAAATTGACAACAATGCGGGCATCGCGCCCGGCCAGACGTTTGCCAGTGCGGATGTAAAACGGTACGCCAGCCCAGCGCCAATTCGATATTTCGGTGCGCAGGGCAACAAAGGTTTCAGTCTGGCTGCCCGGGTTGACGCCGGTCTCGTCACGGTAGGCGTTTACGGCGCTGCCGGCAATCGTCCCGCTGGCGTATTGACCGCGAATCACGTCTTGTGTCAAGGCTTCGGTGGCCCAAGGTTTAAGGGAGCGCAGGACTTTGAGTTTTTCGTCGCGAATGGCGTCGGCGTGCGAGTTGATGGGTGGTTCCATGCCGATGGCGCAAAGCAGTTGCAGGGCATGGTTTTGCACCATGTCGCGCAGCGCACCCGTGGTCTCGTAAAAGGCGCCACGCTGTTCCACGCCCAGTTCTTCGGCAATCGTGATCTGGATGTTGGCAATGTGTTCGCGCCGCCAGAGTGGCTCGAACAAGGCATTGCCAAAGCGCAGGGCAAACAGGTTTTGCACTGCCGGTTTGCCCAGGTAGTGGTCGATACGGAAGATCTGCTTTTCGCTGAAAACGCGGCGTACCGCTTCGTTGATGGCACGGTTGCTGGCCAGATCGTGGCCAAGGGGCTTCTCCAGTACGATGCGAGTCTTGGCGTTGTTCAGCGCCGCCTTGTCCAGTTGCTCACAGACAGTGGTAAAAAGCGCCGGGGCGGTTGCCACATACATCACCACGGTATCGGTCTGGCGCGCCGCCAGCGTAGCCGCCAGGCGGGCGTAGTCAGCCGGTCGGGTCAGATCCATCCGGACAAATTCCAGCAGTGCGGCAAAGCGCGTGAACTCTTCTTCATTCGGGCGCTTCGCCAACTCAACTTTGTCAAAACGTGCGCGTATCAGGCTGCGGTATTGTTCGGCGCTGAGGTCGTCGCGGCCAATGCCGATAATGCGCCCGTCCGCCGGCAGCGTGCCGTGGCGAAAGGCCTGAAACAGCGCCGGCATCAATTTGCGCCAGGCCAGGTCGCCGGTGCCACCAAACAGAACAAGATCAAAACTCATATGCAGCCGAGAGTGAGGACTTTCGTCCGTAAGGCGTAATGTAACTTGGTTTCATCAAAATGTGAAAATCATGTAACTGCGGTTTCTGGCCTTGCCTTAAACTGGTGCCGTCCCGCCGATGGTCGCGGGCCTTACAGGAGTTGCGATGAAGAAGCAGGTGTTGGTGGCAGCCTTGACGTGCCTGTCCCTGGGTGCTTGGGCGCAAGGGCAGATCAATGTGATTTGCTCGGTGCAGGCCGAGTGGTGCAACATGATAGGCACGGTGTACGCACGTACCACCGGCACCAAGATCAATGTCAGCATGAAAGGCTCGGGTGAAGCGCTGGCCCAACTGATAGCGGAGAAGGACAACCCCAAGACCGATGTCTGGTTTGGCGGCACCGGGGACCCGCATTTGCAGGCCGCGGAGCAGGGTCTCTCGCTCGAATACAAATCGCCCAGCCTGAGCCAACTCTACCCTTGGGCGCAACAGCAGGCGCAGCAGGCGGGCTTCAAGACAGTTGGAATTTACTCCGGACCGCTGGGCTTTGGCTACAACCCGGAACTGCTGGCCAAAAAGAAGCTGGCTGTACCCAAGTCCTGGGCGGATCTGCTCAAGCCAGAATACAAGGGTGATATTCAGGTTGCGAATCCGGGCTCAAGCGGAACCGCCTACACCATGGTGGCGACGCTGGTGCAACTGATGGGCGAGGACAAGGCTTTTGACTATCTCAAGGGATTGCACAAAAATGTCAGCCAGTACACGCGCTCCGGTACCGGCCCGATCAAGGCAGTGGCGCGCGGCGAGACGGCGGTGTCCATCAGCTTTGTGCATGACGGTCCAGGCGAGAAGATGAATGGTTTTCCGGTCGAGACCATCACGCCGACGGAGGGGACGGGCGCCGAGATTGGCTCCATGAGCATCATCAAGGGTGCGCGCAATCTGGAGGCGGCGAAGAAGTTTTACGAATGGGCCCTGACGCCGGCGGCTCAGGAGATGGCGGCCGCCGCGAAGCAGTTTCAATTGCCCTCGAACAAGAACGCCAGGAACGATCCGCGAATTCCTGATTTCAAGAAAATCAAGTTCATCAATTACGACTACGCCAAGTACGGCGCCAGTGCCGAGCGGCGGCGCCTGATTGCGAAGTGGGAAAAGGAAGTTAATTCCCTGCCTCGCTGATGAAGAAAGACCCCAACCAGGCTATTCGCAGCTGGTTGGCGCTGGGCCTTCTGGCCTACCTGCTGTTGCCGTGGTACGCGATCCAGGACACGGCCTGGTACAGCGTCCTGCCGCAAATCCTGGGTGGCCCGGAAACGGCCAACGGCCTGCTGCAGGCCTTGCTGCATGGTCGTCCCTGGCTGCTTCTGGGGCTGTTGGGCTTGACGATTTCCGCCATCGGACTGGGAGTCACACCCGGAAAGGCACAGGGAGGCTGGTTGCTGGCTGGTGGTGTGAGCGGTTTTGCGGGACTCCTGCTGAGCGGTTTTTTGATTGGGGCCAAGGGCTGGTCTTTCGATGTACTCAACACGCTGTGGGGAGATCTGGCGCTCCGCCAATTTGGCATCGGCGCTGGGGCATTTCTCGCCTTGCTTTCGCTCCTGATGGTCGCCGCTTTCGGGCTGGCGCGGTGTGGTTATTTCAAGGGTGATCTGTTCATTGCATCAGCCGTTTTGGGTTGCTCGGTGCTATTGCTGCTGTTCATTGCATTTCCTGTCAGCAAGGCTTTGTACGGTGCATTTCTGACAGAGCAAGGGCAATGGTCGCAGACCGCCATTTTTGATCGTATCGGCAATGAGCGCGTCTGGGGTTTGAACTGTCTCATCGGTGGTGTGCGCTGCGGTGTGGCATGGAACACGCTTTTTCTGGCCCTGTTGACGGCCACGGGGACCACCCTGCTTGGGACCATGATGGCGCTGCTGGCCGAGCGCAGTGTTGGCCCCAGAATTCAAACCCCACTGCGCGTCGTTGCCTTGCTGCCCATCATCACGCCGCCGTTTGTCGTGGGACTGGGTCTGATTCTTCTATTTGGCCGCGCCGGCATCGTGAATCAGTTACTGGAGTACGCCTTTGACCTGGCACCCACACGCTGGTTCTATGGCGCTCTGGGGGTCTGGATTGCGCAGTTGTTTGCCTTCACGCCGATTGCCTTCATGATCATGCGCGGTGTGGTGCAGGGTGTGGCGCCAAGCCTGGAAGAGGCAGCACAAACACTGCGCGCGAATCGGCAGCAAACCTTTCTGACAATCACGCTACCGCTGCTCAAGCCGGGCCTGGCCAATGCTTTTCTGGTCGGCTTCATAGAGAGCATGGCCGATTTTGGCAACCCGATCGTTGTCGGTGGCCAGTTCTCGGTGCTGTCAACCGACATCTTCTTTGCCATCGTCGGCGCCCAATACGACCAGGGCCGTGCTGCTTCGCTGGCCTGGATTCTGACGCTGTTTGCACTGGCAGTGTTTGCGCTGCAGCGTGCCCTGCTCGGCAAGCAAAGTTACACCACCGTCAGCGGCAAGGGTGATGCCGGCATTGCGATGGCCTTGCCGCACAGCGTACGGCGCGTTCTGAATCTGGTGGTTTATCCCTGGCTGGCGTTCACGGTACTGGTATATCTGTTTGCATTCGCCGGTGGCTTTGTCCAGACCTGGGGCCGGGACTACACCATCACACTCAATCACTTCAAGACCGCTTTCGCACTCGAATGGAGTCAATACGGCATGGTGTGGGCTGGCACGGCATGGAACTCCTTTTTTACCACGGTGAAGCTGGCCGGCATCTCGGCACCCATGACAGCGGCAACGGGATTGCTGATTGCCTACCTGCTGGCGCGCACAGAATTTCGTGGCCGCGCCGTGTTTGAATTCGTCGCCCTGTTGGCCTTCGCCATCCCCGGCACGGTGCTGGGTTTGAGCTACATCCTGGCCTTCAACGTGCCGCCAGTGGAACTCACCGGCACCGGGCTCATCATCGTGCTGTGTTTCATGTTCCGCAATCTGCCCGTCGGTGTGCGCGCCGGCACGGCTGCCTTCAAGCAACTCGATAAATCACTGGATGAAGCCTCGCTGATGCTGCGGGCTTCCACGGCACAGACCCTGTTCCATGTGGTGCTGCCTTTGCTCAAGCCCGCTTTGGTGGCGGCACTGGTGTACAGCTTTGTGCGCGCCATGACCACCGTGAGTGCGGTGATTTTCCTGGTTACAGCGGAGAACGAGTTGGCGACGACCTACATCATTGGCCGTGTCGGTAATGGGGACTATGGTGTGGCACTGGCCTACTGCACGGTGCTCATTGTCCTGATGTCTCTGGCTATCGCACTGATCCAGTTTTTGGTCGGCGAGCGCAAGCTTGGGCGGCGTAGAGGAACAAAATAATGAACTACGGTGTTGAATTCAGGAACATCAGCAAACGCTATGGCACCGACGCATCGGCACCGCTGGTGGTCAAGTCCATCAGCTTCGAGATTGAGCAGGGCACGCTGACCACCATCCTGGGTCCGTCGGGCTGTGGCAAGACCACCGTGCTGCGCATGATCGCCGGGCTGGAGTCTCCTACCTCGGGTCAGATCCTTGTTGCCGGCAAGGACGTGACGACGCTGGGTCCGGCCGACCGCAATGTCAGCATGATGTTCCAGAATTACGCACTGTTCCCGCACATGAACGTGGTGGAAAACGTCATGTATGGCTTGAAGATGTCGGGCGTTGAGAAGGAGTTGGCGCGTGCACGCGCCACTGAGACTTTGCGCAACGTCGGGTTGACCACTTTCGATGAGCGGCTGCCCAGTGAGTTGTCAGGGGGACAGCAGCAGCGCGTGGCGTTGGCGCGTTCGCTGGTGCTGGAGCCGGCGGTGCTTTTGTTTGATGAACCTCTGAGCAACCTGGATGCCCGTCTGCGGCGCGAGATGCGCGAGGAAATCAGGTTCCTGCAACAGCGCCTGAGTCTCACCGTGGCCTACGTCACGCACGATCAGAGCGAAGCGCTGGCAGTGAGCGACCAGATCATTGTCATGAACGATGGCGGCATTGCCCAGCGCGGTACCCCGCAGGACATGTACGAGCGTCCGGGCAGCGAATTTGTGGCTGGTTTCATGGGTGAGGCGATGCTGTTTCCAGGCACTTCACTACCCGAAGGAAAGGTGCAACTCGGACCGATTCAGATCACACCGAAACAGTCGCTGCCTGCTGGCGCAGTCAAGGTCGCAGTGCGCCCGGAGGCCTGGCACATCCATCGTTTGGCACAGACCGAAGAGCACGGCTTGACTGCCAGACTGCTCAAGTCTGCCTACCTGGGAAGTTTCTTTGAGTACACGTTTGAGACCGCACTGGGCAGTGTCTTTGTGGTCTCGCCGGACCTGACCGATGTCTTGCCGTTGGGGATTGAAGTACGTCTGACGCTGGCCGATCATGGGGTCTCGGTGGTCGCAGGATAATACCCTCATGAATCAACTAGACGCTCTGAAACAGTTCACCACGGTGGTTGCCGACACGGGGGACTTCAGGCAGATTGACGCTTACCAGCCGCAGGACGCCACGACCAACCCGTCGCTGATTCTCAAAGCCGTGCAAAAGCCGGAGTACCGGTCCTTGATGACGGACATCGTGGCGCATTACCGTGATCAGCCGCTTGACGAAATCATGGACCGTTTGCTGGTGCGCTTTGGCGTCGAGATCCTGTCCATCATTCCGGGGCGTGTCTCGACGGAGGTGGATGCCAGACTCAGTTTCAATGCCAGCGCAACCGTAGCCCGCGCCGAGCGCATCATTGAACTCTATCAGGCACAGGGCATTCACATCGACCGCGTGCTGATCAAGGTGGCGGCGACCTGGGAAGGTATCGATGCCGCAGCACAGCTGGAGCGTCGTGGTATCCACACGAATCTGACGCTGCTCTTTTCTTTCTGCCAGGCGGTTGCCTGTGCACAGGCCAAAGTGCAACTGATCTCGCCGTTTGTCGGTCGCATTTACGACTGGTACAAGAGGTCTGCAGGCGCTGCCTGGGTCGAAGCGGAAAACGCTGGCGCCAACGATCCCGGCGTCATGTCGGTGCGGCAAATCTACAACTACTACAAGCGGTTCGGTATCGCCACAGAGGTGATGGGTGCGAGCTTTCGCAATGTCGGACAGGTCACGGCTCTGGCTGGCTGTGACCTGCTGACCATCAGTCCCGACCTGCTTGCGACGCTGATGGCGAGCACGGCGCCGCTGGCACTCGCGCTCGACGCGAAGACGGCTGGGTCGTTGGAGCTGACGCCTGTCAACTACGACGAAGCAGGCTTTCGTTTCGCGCTCAACGAAGACGCCATGGCGACCGAGAAACTGGCGGAAGGCATACGGGCCTTCAGTCTCGACAGTGCGCGGCTTGATCAGTTGTTGCTGGCGGCGCAGGTCTCCGGGAAGTTATGAGCACCCAGTCTACTGCTTGCAATCAGACGAGTGCCTGGGCTGCACTGTGCTCCGCCTTCAGTGCCGTCGGTCAATCCTTTGACCTGCGCAGCGCCTTTGCCACCGATGCTGAGCGTTATCAGATCTTCAGTCAAAGTGCGCCACATCTGTTTGCCGATTTGTCAAAGAACCTGATCGACAGCGCAACCGAACAAATGCTGCTGGACCTGGCGCGTCAAACCGGTGTTGAACAGCACCGGGACGCCATGTTTGCGGGCGCTGCGATCAATGGCACCGAGGGTCGCGCGGTCATGCATTGGCTGTTGAGACAGCCGCCGCAGACTGCAGTGACGACTGCGCTCCTGGGTGCCGGCAACCTGTCAAATGAATTGAAGGCAGTGCACGTCGTCCTGAATGCCATGCTGGGTTACGCCGAGGCCGTGCGTGCGGATGAGTTGATCACCGATGTCGTGAACATCGGTATCGGCGGATCGGATCTGGGACCGCAAATGGCGGTGCTGGCGCTTGAAGCTTTTGTATTGCCGGGCAAGCGCTTTCACTTTGTCTCGAACGTTGACGGCCATGAACTCTCGGCCGTGCTGCAAGGCCTCAAACCTGAAAGCACTTTGTTCCTGATTGCAAGCAAAACTTTTACGACGATCGAGACCATGACCAATGCCGGGTCGGCCAAGTCCTGGTTCCTGCGTCAGGGTGGCGCCAATATTGCACGGCATTTCGCGGCACTGACGACCAATGTCGAAGCGGCCAAGGCCTTCGGCATAAGTACGACATTCGGGTTCTGGGATTGGGTCGGTGGCCGATACTCGGTCTGGTCGGCAATCGGATTGCCGCTGGCCATCGCCATTGGCGAGCAGGGATTTCGTCAATTTCTTGCCGGCGCGCATGACATGGATGAGCACTTCCGCAGCGCGCCGCTGCAGCGAAATTTGCCGGTTCGACTGGCCATGCTGGATGTCTGGTACCGCAACTTTCATGGATTCACGAGCCGCTCCATTGCGCCCTATCACAGCGCCCTGCGCCGCCTGCCAGCCTATCTGCAGCAGCTTGAGATGGAGAGCAATGGCAAGCGCGTCAATGCGCAAGGCCAGACACTCGCATATGGCACGTCGCCGGTGCTCTGGGGTGAGCCCGGCACCAATGGCCAACATGCTTATTTTCAGATGCTGCATCAGGGCACGGATGTGGTGCCAGTCGAGTTTGTCGCCGTCAAGAAACCCAGACATGATTTGCCCGGCCATCATGCTCTGCTGATGGCCAACGTTTTGGCGCAGGCGCAGGCGTTGATGGTAGGCAAGATCGATGCTGGCGGGCATCGCCATTTTCCGGGTAACCGCCCCAGTACCTTCTTACTGCTTGATGAGCTGACCCCGACCAGCCTGGGCGCCTTGATCGCACTGCAGGAGCACCGCGTCTTTGTCAGTGGCGCGGTGTGGGGCATCAACAGCTTCGATCAATGGGGCGTGGAACTAGGCAAGGTGCTGGCGAAAGACCTTGAGCGGCGCTTGCAGTCGGGTGACGTCGCGGGTCTGGACAGTTCGACAGCCGGTTTGCTGGGCCGGCTGCGCTGCTGAGGCGTGTACAACCTCGTATTTGACTTCGGTGCCGTCCTGATTGACTGGCAACCGGTCAAACTGGTCGAATCCCACTTCCCGGAGCTGGCTGTAACACCTCTGGCGGCGCAGCAAGCCGCACGCTCCATCTTTGGCCACGTAGACTGGCATGCCTATGATCGCGGTATATTGAGCGCTGACTGCGTGGTGCAGCGTACCGCGCAGCGTCTGGCGTTGCCCTTGGAAGAGATGGCACGACTGGTGTCTGGCATTGGCGAGCGCTTGACTCCGATCCAGGAGACGATGGAGGTTTTGGCTGATCTGGCGCACAGGCGTGATGAGCGCGGCGATGTGCGGCTGTACTACCTCTCGAATATGCCCACACCCTATGCACGCACGCTGGAACGCAAGTACGCTTTTCTGGCCTGGTTTGATGGTGGCATCTTTTCCGGTGACGTGCAGTGCACTAAGCCTGATCCAACCATCTATCAACTGCTGCAGAGCCGATACGACCTGGAGCCGGCGCAGACCCTGTTTGTTGATGATGTTCAGGACAATGTGGATGTTGCTTGTGCCTTGGGTTGGAACGGCTTGCGTTTTGTGTCGGCGCCGCTTTTGCGCTCAAGTCTGGCAAACTTGCTGCCTCAATAACAAGGAGTTGTATGAAGCTGGTACGTTATGGCAGGCCCGGCAAGGAAAAGCCCGGCATGATCGATGCAGAAGGTCGTTTGCGCGATCTGAGCACGGTGATCCCGGACCTGGGTGCTGCCCAGCTCAACGATGCGTCGCTGGCGCGCCTGCGGCGTCTGAAGCCGCAAACACTCGCGTTGGTGAGCGGCAAACCCCGGCTTGGTGCTCCCGTCGCGAACGTTGGGAAATTCATCGCCATTGGATTGAATTACGCGGATCATGCGGCCGAGGCCGGCATGGCGATTCCGAAGGAGCCGGTACTGTTCACCAAGGCCACCAGTTGCATCCAGGGTCCAAACGATCCCGTCATGCTGCCCAAGGGCTCCGTCAAGACCGATTGGGAGGCGGAGCTCGGCCTCGTGATAGGACAGCGTGCGCGCTACGTCTCGCAAAAGGAGGCGCTCAACTACGTCGCTGGGTATTGCGCAGTTAACGACATCAGCGAGCGCGAGTTCCAGATTGAGCGCGGCGGTACTTGGGACAAAGGCAAGGGATGCGACAGTTTCGGCCCACTCGGCCCCTGGCTTGTCACGCGCGATGAAGTGCCAAATCCGCAAAAGCTCGCCGTGTGGCTGGAGGTCAACGGTCAGCGTATGCAAAGTGGCAGCACGAAGACGATGATCTTCGGCGTAGCCAAGATCGTCAGCTACGTAAGCCAGTTCATGACTCTGATGCCGGGCGACGTGATCACCACTGGCACGCCACCCGGCGTTGGCATGGGCAGGAAGCCACAGCAGTTTCTGAAAGCGGGTGACAGGATTGCCATGGGTGTGGAAGGCCTCGGCGAGCAACGCCAGACAGTCGTGGCGTTCAAGCGCTGAGCGTTAGCGTGCAGCAATAAAAAAACCCGCGAGGCGCAAGCCCAGCGGGTTTCTTCGTTTGTATCGAACGCTACAGCGTAGTCCGACGCAGCATGAGGTTTCAGAGCTAGGCGCGGCGGCGCAGACAGTACCGAAGGTACGGCAAGCCGTCGCAACGACGCTCTGGAGCCTCAGGCAAGGAAGCTTACATGCCCATGCCGCCCATGCCGCCCATCCCACCCATGTCACCACCACCCATGCCACCCATGCCACCGCC
>CAIYGK010000268.1 GCA_903925725.1 uncultured beta proteobacterium
CGCTCCACAAAGGTCGAATGGAACGTCCAATGTCGGTTAACGGGCGAGCATTTCGAGAAAATCATCGTCGGGAACGGGCACCTTGTTGTCTGTGGTGCAATTTTGCGCAAAGTCTGCAGCACTCCAGCACCGGTCGGTCGCTAGATCAGTTCTCAGGGCGGAGGAGGAGCTACGGTGAAGTGGCTGGCGTCCACGCGGTTGGCTCATCAGGTAGCGGCGTCCGGCAGATGGCATCCAGTTCTATTTTCCTTCGGGAACCGTTCGGGGTTGCTGCAATGCGCCCTCTAGGGCCTGTTTGTATTGCTGCTGAACTTGCTGCGACTGCTCACCCACCGTGGTCGGGGCGCTGGCCGGGCGTTGCACACCCGCGGTGACGGGCACTTCCAGCGCGGGGATGATCTGCTGCGTTGAAGTCAGTTGCTTCTTCACCAGAAGACCCACAATGGCCAGGCTCAGCAACAGGCCCACCAAACCCAAAATTCCCCTCATGAATCAACTCCATTCTTGATGTTGCAGCGCCTACTTTGCCCAAGGACGTTGCTCGGCACGCCTTTCGACCATGAAGGTGATGCGGTTTCGGCCTTCGGCTTTGGAGCGGTACATCGCGGTATCAGCCCAATTCAAAAGGCTCTCCACGTCCTGATGCTCCCTGGAGAACAATACCACGCCTATGCTGGCACTGCTGTGGTGCTCGATGGTTTCACACTCGCTCCCACCAGCCAGTACGTAGGGCTCGGCAAGAACGGCGCGTATCTTTTCAGCCAGTTTGTTCGACTGTTCTGTAGCATGGGCCTGATCCGTCGTCAGATCGCCCAGCAGGACGACAAATTCATCGCCACCAAGGCGCGACACGGTGTCGACTGCGCGCACGCATCCCCGGATTCGATGGGCAACTTGCGCCAGGAGCAGATCGCCTGCTCCATGCCCATGCTGGTCGTTCAGTGACTTGAAATTGTCCATGTCCAGAAATATCAGTGCACCAAAAGTATCACTGCGCTTGACAGCGGCCATGGCTTGCGTCAGGCGATCCATCAGCAGGCGCCGGTTCGGAAGATTGGTCAGGGGGTCATAAAACGCGAGCTTGCGAATCTGCTCCTCCAACTCTTTTCGCTCCGTGATGTCTGACTTGGCCGCAACGTAGTGGGTTACCACACCCATCGGGTTCTTGACCGGCGCAATCCGGATACTTTCCCAAAAAAGCTCACCGTTCTTTCGACGATTGACGATTTCACCGTGCCAGTCCAGGCCTTTGGTCAATTGGCTCCACATCTCCTCGTAGGTCTCTTTGGAGGTCAGGCCGGACTGGAGAATCCTCGGGTTCTGTTGAATAGCCTCGTTCACGCTGTAGCCCGTCACTTGCGTGAATCGGGTATTGACGTACTCGATGTTGGCGTTCAGGTCAGCGATGACCACCGAGACGGGGCTTTGCTCTACCGCGATGGAGAGTTGTCTCAACTTATCCTCAGTGTGCTTGCGTTCAGTAACGTCAAATTGCATGCCACTCCATAGGCTGTCCCCATTGGGGAGCAGCGTCGCGGTTGACTCGACATGCAGCCATCTCAGGCCGTTCGGTCCGATCACACGGCCCTCCCACGTATAGGGTTGCAGGGATCGTCGCGCCAGATCGTTCAGGCGGATCAACTCTGGCAGATCCTGGGGTGACACCGAGCGAAATGCGGAATCAGCGTCACTCTGGACTTGATCCTGCGTCACACCGAGTTGCTCGCAAAATCGCGGACTTACATAGTCGAAGTGGTTGGCCCCGTCTTTTGACATACGCAACTTGTAAATGCCGGCCGGTATCTTGACAACAAGTTCCTGAAAATCAGTGAGCGCAAGCTGCAACTTCGACTGACTCTCCCTAAGCGCGCCTTCGTAGCCATTGCGTCTCAGGACAATCGCCCGTCCAACCACGGCCGTCACCATCAGCGACATCAAGATCAGCGCGGCCCCGGCTCCGCCCATCAGCATCAGCATGCGCTGAATTGGCCCTTCGACTTCAGTAGCTGGAATGCCAATCGCTACTGACCAACTTGTCTGAGGAGAACGGCTGAACACGGTGTAAACCGCCTCACCTTCCTGGTTCAAGGCAGTAAACATGCCGTCTTTACTGGCGGCAATTCGCGAGGCAAGCGTTGGCGTCGCGCGCGCGCCAACGAATTTCTCCGGATCGCGCGAACGACCGGAGATCATCATGCGGTTATCGACGATAGCGCCGGTCCAGGTCAGCGGGATGCGCTGCGCTGCAAACAGATCACTGAGTGATCTGGGAAAAATGACAACACTCAGGATGAAGCGAACCTCGCTGCCACGCAGCACGGGCAGCAGGAACTGAACCAAGGGTTGAAGAAAGACTTTTCCGACTGGCAGCAAGCCGACAATCATCTGCTTTCGTGTTCTGCTCACTTCATTGAGTGTGGTCAACGAATTTGCCGGACTGATTTTCACGATCGGTGATGGACGCGATGGCCGTGCTGGCGCTAGCACCAGTGCAAACGGCGCCGGTATTTCTACAGGCGCCGTCGGGTTTTGAGGATGTACGTTGGGTTAGAATGGATTGTCCTTGCGCCGCCATGGTTGCTGTTCGTTGATATTGCGCTTGGCGATCATGGCGTAATGGCGTGCAATCCGGTGCCAGTAGCGACTCTGGAAGTTGGCTGAGATGGCTTCCAGGAACTCATAGATTTCCACCGCAGATTCATCCGACAGCGTGCGGGTTTTGTCGCAGTCACACATTGGGCAGGGATACTGGTGTTTGTGCGTCATGAGCGTGCTCCCACCGAGCGGCGCTGGGTCGCCTTCGCAGGCGGTGCAAAGACATCGAGGTAGAGTTTCTCGTCGAGCACAGACAAATCTTTCTGGGCGGCGGCGGCCAGAAGTTCGGCTGCCATGGTCGTCAAGATGCGGTAGTTTCCGGCGGCGTGATCGCACAAGGTGTTGCGCAGGGATTGGGTCATCAGACTGGTATTGCCGGCCTGAGCCAACAAGTGATCCAGACAAGCCAACAACTCGTCGCGACTGGCAAACTCGGTGGCCAGTCGGGTGCGAATACGGCTTCCCAGCGGGATCAGGTCTTCCTGGCGCAGCTTCTCAAGTAACCGTGCGTCGCCCGCCAGCACAATGCACAGCAAGGGCTGTGAATCAAACCGCGAGCAGTTCATCAGACGCAGTTCGGAGAGTACCTGGTTAGTCATCTCCTGGGCCTCATCAACCAACAGCACCGTGCGGCAGCGGCTCGATTCCATGTGGTTGAGCCAGCGCTCGCGCAAGGCCTTGAAGCCACCCCAGCGGTTGCTAGGTCGCAGGGGCACACTAAAGATGTCGCCAAGCTCACGGTAAAAGTCTGTCAGGTTGCTTTGGGGGTGGTTGATGGCGCCCACCGTGACATCAGGCAACTTGCGCAACCGCTCGGCAAGCAAACGCAGCGCCACACTCTTGCCGCTGCCTGGGTCACCGTGAACCAGGGCAAACCCACCTTCACGAATCTGTGCGTGTTCAATACGCCAGCAAAAGCTCTCGATCTTCGGAGGAACATAGATGGCGTCTACTGGGAGCTCGGGGGAGAAGGGGTTGAATTTGAGCCCATAAAGGGCCAGCAGTTTGTGGTTCATTGCGTGACTTCCTCAGAACTTGGCAGATAGGCCGGTGGGACGCCGGTGGCGGCGTACTCGGCCAGCAGTTGGGTCATCAAGGCCGGCAACCCCTTCGGAACCAAGGGAGTGAGATCGCGCGCGGCCGGGCTCAGTTTGCGCCGCTGTCCATTGGCGTTGGCCGATTTGTCCAGTGGCAAGACCTGGCAAAGAATGGCCCCCGTTCGACTCTCGACCATGTCCACATGGGACAGATCCCAGCGGGCGTAGTGCAGATGGACTTGTTGCAAATGGCGGTAACGGCTGGGGACTTCAAAGCGCATCCCGCCCAGACTGACGGTGCCGTCTGAGCGGCGCTGGCGGCGCACGACCTCCACACGGAAGGCATTGCCCAGGGTGTCGCTGGCTGGACAAGGGCGCGCCACGCTGGGGCCTGCCAGATAGCGTTCCAGGGGCGTGGCCTTGATCTCGGAGTGCACGCTACGGTGGTATTCCTGTTCCACCCAGGCCTGGGTGGCCAAGTTCAGATCATCGAGCGTGAGGTCTGTCTGGCCTTCGAGCATGGGCATCAGACGCCCCTCGACACGACCCCAGAAGGACTCCTGCTTGGCGTTCTGGTAAGGGCTATAGGGAAGCGTTGTTTGATGAACAATACCCAGCCTGGCCAAACCGGCCGTCGTTTCTTCGGCCAGCATGGCCGCTCCGTTGTCGCTCATCAATGCACGCGGCAGACCGCGCTTCATGAGGGCCTGGCACAAGGCGTGAATCAGGCTGTAGGCAGTCTCGTCCAGATACCACTGCAGATGGCACACCAGGCGGGAACGGTCATCCAGCACGCCCATCAGCATGGGCGTCACCCAGGCGCCCTGGCGGGTGAGCACTTTGCGCGAACCGTGGTGGAAGTCCAGATGCCAAAGGGCGCTGACATGATCGACTTCAAAGCTGCGCACCTCCAGACGCTCAAGTCGGTCGCGCGCGGCCAGTGCGCCGGCAGTGACCCGTTTGGGTTGGGCTTGGCGGAACATGCCATGGGCCATGAGGTAGCGGCGCACAGTCGGATAGGAGGCCACCGTATCGGTGCGGTCTTTGAATGCGGCGCACAGGTTGTCAAAGTGCAGCTGCATAGTCCAGCCCGGATGTTCTCGGTATTGCTGGACCAGTGTGTCAATGATCGGCTGATTGAGACTGGGGAAGCAGTTGATGTCGCTACGAAGGCGGCTCTTGAGTGCGGCGACCGGATCATTGGCACGCCTGGCAGCGTAATACCAGCGCTCCATCGTGGAGGCGGCAAACGTGATGTCCAGGCCAGAAGATGGATGGCGCCAAACGCGTTCGCCCAACCTTGCCAGTTCACTTTGCAGTTCTCCGGGCTTGGGTGGCGCGGCCAGCAGCGCTCCGATGATAGAGAAGCGCAGACGGGCAAAGGCGTCACGCTGGGCGGGGTCCTTGATGGGTAACAAATCACACTCCAAAAATTGCAATACCGGCGGTATCGCTTGAGGTGTGAAGGCTAAAAAGATCAGGCCGTCTTGCCTATTGGCATCCTCTGCGCGGCGCGTGCACCCAGCACATAGCGTGATCAGTGGCGCACGCTCAAGGGGCGCAGAAAGACCAGCAAATGCAATAAAGAACTGGCGGTGCTGCCCTCAAATCGCTCGATCAGGCTGTGCGGGAGGTGTTCGCTGCAAACCGGGGGCATGAAGCGTGCGCAATCGGCCACCCACATGGGCGTTGCCGGAAATATCTGCAGCCACCAACTGCGCCAACGCGCGACCGTGCGCTGTGGCACCTCCAACATCTGCACCACTTGGGCGGCTGACGCACTGATCTGCCAGCGTCTGACGCTTGCCAGCAGGACTACAAGCCCTAAGTAAACGCGGCGACCAAGAAATCGTACCGATGCGCAGGTGGCGCGTTTGCGGCACACGCCACAGCAAAAACTCAGCCTTGAATCGAACGCGTGACGCACCTCTTTGGGACAGCCCTTGGGTTTGCGCGGGTAGTCTGCTCTATGCAAGTTTCCACCACATGGACACCCGTCAGAGCGAGTTTGTGTGGCAAGGTCAGTGTCAATTTGCAAAAGAAGCGATAAAAACTTTGGGTTTTGTAATAAGGCGTGGCACACTTTAATGGTCTCGATCTTGGTCGAAAGAGACTCTCCCACAAAGACCGCTTGTTCAAAGTCGTTGTGGGAGATTTTTTTTGCCCGTCGCCATCGTGCTTGAAATTGCTGCTCGTAATAAAGGGGGGGCCTGCGGCGCCCTGGCAGGGGCCAAATTTAAGAAATTCCAAAACCAAAAACCAAAAGACCAACCCCCAATTTGATCAACAACGGCAATGGAGGAAGCTCTCCGTCCAGCAAGTAACTTGATCAATTCAGGCTGAAAGTCCAGCACGATCGGTGCCCATGCTCAGCCCTGCGGGTCTTCGCCAATCAGGCCGCTGGCGTGGGCCCCCACCGGGTTGAAGTAACGCAGGATGCTGATGCGCCAGGCCGGGCTGCTGCGGTAAAGGTCGCGCAGCATCTCTTCAATCACCAGCTTGGTCTGGCCATAGGGGTTTGTGCTTGCCAGCGGATGGTCTTCGGTCAAC
>CAIYGK010000269.1 GCA_903925725.1 uncultured beta proteobacterium
ACATTGACTCGAATGCTCATATTGGCTAAACGATGAAGGGTTGGCATAGTCAGATTATTGTGCAACTATTGCACAATGTCAACGGGCATTTTTGTGCCCTAACCGGACGGTCGCCGACCTCGATTCGTCGCAGCTAAGCGGTCGGTCGAGACGCAAGAATTCAGTGGCCTTTAGGTCGTCAATGAGGCGGCTCCGTTGACGATCCAGCCTCGCTTCACGATCACAAATCGTCAGCGAAGAGATTCTCGAAATCGAATGACTGTTGATCCCAAATAGTGGAGCCGCACGCTCGCTGAAATTCAAATTCTCTCGACTATCAATGCAATGCCTTGCCCAACGCCAATACACATCGTGCACAGAGCGTAACGGCCGCCGATTCGGTGAAGTTGGTTGAGCGCCGTCGTCACCAGACGTGCACCGCTGGCGCCCAACGGATGGCCCAGAGCAATGGCACCGCCATTGGGGTTAACGCGGGCATCGTCGTCGGCGACACCCAAGTCACGCAAGACGGCCAGTCCCTGGGCGGCGAAGGCTTCGTTGAGTTCGATCACATCCATTTGCGCCAGTGTCAGACCGGTGAGCGCAAGCACCTTGCGCGTGGCAGGTGCCGGACCAAAGCCCATGATGCGCGGGGCCACACCGGCGGTGGCCATGCCGACGATGCGTGCGCGCGGTGTGAGGCCATGGCGTTTCATGGCGGCTTCGCTGGCCAGCAGCAGCGCGCAGGCGCCGTCGTTCACGCCCGAAGCATTACCAGCCGTCACAGTACCGTCGGGCCGCACGATGGGTTTGAGTTTGGCCAGAGCCTCCATCGAAGTTTCACGCGGGTGCTCATCTTTTGAGACAACGATGGGGTCACCCTTCTTTTGAGGAATGCTGACTGGCGCAATTTCCGCATCGAAGTAGCCGCTCCTTTGGGCAGCTACTGCCTTCCTCTGACTCGCTAGTGCCATTCGGTCCTGGGCGTCGCGTTCTATGCCGAACTTTACCGCCACGTTCTCCGCGGTCTCGGGCATGGAGTCGATGCCGTATTTCTCTTTCATCAGTTTGTTGACGAAACGCCAGCCGATCGTGCTGTCATAGACGGCGTTGGCGCGACTGAACGCGCTTTCAGCCTTGGGCATGACAAAGGGCGCGCGGCTCATGCTCTCGACGCCGCCGGCGATCATCAAGAGAGCCTCACCGCTCTTGATGGCGCGGGCTGCGGTGCCGACCGCATCGAGGCTTGAACCACACAGGCGGTTGATGGTAGCACCGGGCACCGCTTCGGGCAGGCCTGCCAGGAGTGCGGACATGCGCGCCACGTTGCGATTATCTTCCCCAGCCTGGTTGGCGCAACCCAGCAGCACATCGTCCACCGCAGACCAGTCCACCTGTGGGTTGCGTGCCATCAATGCCTTGATGGGTATGGCCGCAAGATCGTCAGTGCGAACAGGAGACAGCGCTCCACCATAGCGGCCGAAGGGGGTACGGATTGCGTCGCAAATGTAGGCGTCGGTCATAGGGCTTCCAAAAGATTCAGGGATTCAATAGTTGTGAGAGGTCGGCCACGGTGAAGCCGTAGCCGGACTTGACTGCCAATTGCTGCAGGTCAGTTTCCATCGCAGCACGGTCTTGCTGCCGTGCCCAGAACACAGGGCCGCCCTGCCAACGCGGAAAGCCGTATCCTTGCACCAGCACAACGTCGATGTCACTGGCGCGCTGCGCCACGCCGTCGGCCAGTAGCAGTGCCGCTTCGTTGACCATCGCGAGCAGTGCGCGGCGCTGGACTTCCTCAGCGCTCAGTGTGCGGCGTGCGATGCCGCGTTGCCCGGATGCTTTCTCGATAATGCTGCGCACGACCTCGTCTGTGCTCTTGACTTGCTTGCCGTCTTCGTAGCGGTAGTAGCCGGCGCCAGTCTTGCGACCCAGGCGCCCCTGTTCACACAATTGGTCCAGGATCGCCACATAGCGCTCGCGTGGATCGCGTGTAGCCGCCTGCGCTTTGCGCATGCGCCAGGCAATGTCCAGTCCGGAAAGGTCTGCCACGGCAAACGGACCCATGGCAAAGCCAAAGGTCTGCAGCGCGCTATCCACGTCTTCGGGCCAGGCGCCGTCTTCCAGAATGAACTCGCACTGCTTGCGATAGGCGTTGTAGATGCGATTACCGATGAATCCGAAGGCATTGCCGGTCAATACCGGCAACTTGTTGAGTCTCTTGCCGAGGTCCATGCCGGTGGCCAAGACATCGGCACTGGTTTTCGCGCCCCGCACGACTTCGAGCAACTTCATCACGTTGGCGGGACTGAAAAAGTGCAGTCCCAGTACGTCCTGCGGTCGGCGCGTTGCATTGGCAATCGCGTCAACATCAAGGTACGAGGTGTTGGTAGCCAGTACGGCGCCTTCTCTGGCATGGGCATCAATCTTCCGGAAGACTTCCAACTTGACGCCCATGTCTTCGAACACGGCTTCAATCACCAGGTCTGCCTGTTTCAACACCGCCCAGTCAGTACCTGGATTGAGGCGCGCTTCGCTTGCGGCGGCGATGCCTGCTTTTAGCTTTCCCGCAGCGACACGGCTTTGGTAATGGTCGACCACACGCTGGCGACCACGATCCAGCGCCGCAGCATCCTGCTCCAGCAAAACCACCGACAAACCCGCGTCCAGTGCGGCAATGGCAATGCCCGTACCCATGGTGCCCGCGCCAATAATGGCCACGGTGCGCAGCTCGCGAGCTTGCGCCTTGACTTCCGCGGGCAGGCGCACGGCTTCGCGTTCGGCAAAATACTGATGGCGCAGCGCGCGAGCCTCGGTGGACACGCGCAATTGCTGGAACACTTCGCGTTCACGCGCCAGCGCCTCGTCAAACGACAGGCGCGTTGAATTGCGCACGGCCTCGACGGCAGCCAACACGGCGGGGCGGCCCTTGCCTGCCCATACTGCGGCTTGGGCCGCTTGTTCCACAATCGCAGCGTCTTCTGGCGGTGGCGACTCTTCACGGATGCGGCGCTTCCGTCCGGCCATGGAGGCGGCCAGTGCCAGCGCGTGCTGCTTCAGGTCAGACTCCACGATCTCGTCGATCAAGCGCAGTGACAGGGCCTCCGCGGCCTTGATGCGCTCACCGCTGCACACCATTTTCAAGGCCCGTACCACTCCGGTTCGGCGCGGCAGGCGCTGTGTGCCACCGGCACCCGGGATGATGCCCAGCGTCACTTCCGGCAGGCCCAGCACGGTGCCGGTTAACGCAATGCGAGCATCGCAGCCAAGCGCCAGCTCCAATCCGCCACCCAACGCAGCACCGTGAAGAGCAGCAACCACGGGTTTGCCGCAGGCTTCGATGGCGGCAATCACGCCAGGCAGCTGCGGCTCCTGCAGGGGCTGGCCAAATTCGCGCAAGTCAAAGCCCGCCATAAACGTAGTGCCGGTGCCGATGATGACTGCGGCGGTCACATCCGGGTTACGGGAGAGTTGTTCAATTGCATCGCGCAAACCGCTGCGCACGGAGATAGAACAGGCGTTGATAGGCGCGTTGTTGATCTCGATCATCAAAACATGATTGATCGCTGCTGTGCGCACAGTCGACTCGTTTTTGTGTAAATGCATTTACATTACTCCGTAATAATACGATTCAATACTTCACGACGAAAACCATACAAATCACCATGGATTCACAAATAAAGCCTGTCAACGTTACACGTATGGAGCTTGCCAACCGGCTCTTTTTCCGCCTCTATCAATGCGCCAATTTGTTGCATAAGACCGGCTCGCGTGCGGTGGAGGCCGAGGGCTTGACCACCCAGCAATGGGCGGTGCTGGGCGCACTGTCGCGCACGGAGGCCCAAAATGGCATCAGCGTGAATGACCTGGCCAGCTACCTGATGGTGAGTCGGCAAAATCTGGCTGGGGTGATTGGGCGCTTGGAGAGGGATGGACATATTTGCGTGGAACCCGACGAGAGTGACCGGCGTTCGCGCTTGATCAAGATGACGGATTCGGGGCGGCATGTGTGGCTGGTTCAGGCGCAACCGAAGATTCATGCCTACTACGAGCAGGCGCTCGATGATTTCTCCATCGGTGACATGACTCACACACTGCATTACTTGCTAAAGCTTCTGGACAACATGCAGAATCTGGATCATGGCTAAGAAGGTGAGGCGCTTGCTTCCGACCAGAGGCATGGCGCGCTCATATGCACCGCCTCTTCACGCCCTTTAGAGGGCCAGCGTCAACTCCGGCACCGCCACAAAGAGATCAGCCTCCAGACCATAGTCGGCCACGCTGAAGATCGGTGCCTCGGGGTCTTTGTTAATGGCCACGATAACCTTGGAGTCCTTCATTCCGGCCAAGTGTTGGATGGCACCACTGATGCCCAAGGCAACGTAGAGCTGGGGTGCCACAATTTTGCCGGTCTGCCCGATCTGCCAGTCATTCGGTGCGTAGCCCGCATCCACCGCCGCGCGGCTGGCACCAATGGCGGCACCGAGCTTGTCGGCCAGCGGTGTCAGCAGTTCATTGAACTTCTCGCTCGATCCTAACGCTCGGCCTCCAGATACGATGACCTTGGCTGCAGTCAGCTCGGGACGGTCGTTCTTGGCAATCTCACTGCCGACGAAGCTGGTCTTGTCGCTGGCTGCTATGGCTGCAACGCTTTCAACCGGGGCTGCGCCTCCAGAAGCGCTTGCAGCATCGAAGCCCGTGGTGCGCACCGTAATGACTTTGATCGCGTCTGTGCTCTGCACGGTGGCCATGGCGTTGCCGGCATAGATCGGGCGTTCGAAGGTATCTGGGCTCTCGACTCGTGTGATATCGGAGATCTGGCCTACATCGAGTTTGGCGGCCAGGCGTGGGGCGATGTTCTTGCCAGAAGCGGTGGCCGGGAACAGGATGTGACTGTAGTTCTGGGCCACGGCCAGGATCTGGGCCGTCATGTTTTCAGCCAGTCCGTGGGCCAGAGCGTCGCCATCTGCGTGCAGCACCTTGGAGACGCCGGCTATCTGTGCTGCCGCTGCGGCTGCGGCACCAGCGTTGGCGCCTGCCACCAGAATATGCACGTCACCGTTGCACTTCAATGCGGCAGTCACGGTGTTAAGAGTGGCACCCTTGATGGATGCATTGTCGTGTTCGGCTATGACGAGTGCTGTCATTTAGATCACCTTCGCTTCTGTTTTGAGTTTGGCCACCAGCGTGGCGACGTCGGGTACCTTGATGCCGGCACTTCGTTTTGGGGGCTCTGTGACTTTGAGGGTATTGATGCGGGCTGTGACGTCGACGCCGAGGTCTTCCGGTTTAAAGACATCCAACTGCTTCTTTTTGGCCTTCATGATGTTGGGCAGCGTGACGTAACGGGGCTCGTTCAGCCGCAAATCCGCGGTGATGATGGCCGGCAGCGTCACCGAGATGGTTTCCAGGCCGCCGTCGATTTCACGCGTGACCTTGAGTTTTCCGTCTGCTGCCTCGACTTTGCTGGCGAAGGTGGCCTGAGGCAGATCGGCCAGGGCAGCCAGCATCTGACCGGTCTGGCTGCAGTCGTCGTCGATGGCCTGTTTGCCCAGAATCACAAGACCGGGTTGTTCCTTGTCCATCACAGCCTTGAGCAATTTGGCAACCGCCAGAGGTTGGAGTTCTGCAGCGCTTTCCACCAGAATGGCACGGTCTGCACCGATTGCCATGGCAGTGCGCAGGGTTTCCTGGCACTGGGTAACGCCGCAGGAGACAGCGATGACTTCGGTGGCGACGCCCTTCTCTTTCAATCGAACGGCTTCTTCGATGGCGATCTCGTCAAAAGGGTTCATGCTCATTTTGACATTGGCGATGTCTACACCCGTGTTGTCCGATTTGACTCGCACTTTCACGTTGTAGTCCAGCACACGCTTGACTGCGACCAATATCTTCATGTTCTTAACCTTTCAGTTGGCAAATGCGGCAATGCCGGTTATGGCGCGCCCCATAATCAGGGCATGCACGTCGTGTGTTCCCTCATAGGTGTTGACCACTTCCAGGTTCACCAGATGGCGCGCCACGCCAAACTCGTCACTGATGCCGTTGCCACCCATCATGTCGCGGGCAAGGCGGGCAATGTCCAGCGCCTTGCCGCAGCTATTGCGCTTGAGGATGGAAGTGATCTCTACGGCGGCCGTGCCATCGTCTTTCA
Source organism: uncultured beta proteobacterium (assembly GCA_903925725.1). Taxonomy (GTDB): domain Bacteria; phylum Pseudomonadota; class Gammaproteobacteria; order Burkholderiales; family Burkholderiaceae_C; genus Rhodoferax. Next base: position 6,131 of record CAIYGK010000269.1, read on the forward strand.
TGCGACCCAGGCGCAGGCAGCCCTGCAGGCCCAAACTGATTTCAGTCAGCATGTCGGCCAGCTTCTTCTGGATGAGTTGGTTGGCGGCCAGTGGTCGGCCGAACTGCTTGCGGTCCATGGTGTACTGGCGGGCACGCAGCCAGCAGTCTTCGGCCGCACCCAGGGCGCCCCAGGCA
>CAIYGK010000270.1 GCA_903925725.1 uncultured beta proteobacterium
ATTTGTTGCTCTCTGTGATGATTACGAAACCCGTGCCGGCGAGCTCTGCGTTCATCGGTAGTTGCTGGCCATGGCTCCGACCGTATCCTCAAATTCCCGCATCGTTTCGGCAATGATTTCTGCCACGGTCTTGACGCTGTCTATGCGCCCGGCAACCTGACCGCACAGAGCAATCGAGGCTTCCATATCGCCGTTTTCATAGAGGTCCAGCATGTTGCCGAATTCCGCCATCAAGGGTGGGCCAGCGTAATCGGGTACGAGTTCGCGTTCCAGGCGCGAGGTCTTATGCGTGCGCAAGACGCGAACAACCGGTTTGGAGAACTGGTTGAGGAAGATCGTATCGGTTTCTGCCGCATTCACAATGGCCTGCTTCCAGTTGGCATGCACCGGGCTTTCCTGCGAGCAGACCATTCTGGTTCCCATCTGGATGCCTTCGGCCCCGAGCGCAAACGCAGCCGCCATGCTGCGGCCGCACGAGAAACCGCCGGCCGCGATGATAGGCACGCCAACCTTTTCTGCAATCAATGGCAACAGCACCATCGACATCACCGGCTGCGGATTCTTGAAGCCACCGCCTTCTGCGCCTTCGACCACCAAACCGTCGACGCCCGCTTCGATCGCCTTCAGTGCCGCCTTCAACGTTGGCACCACATGGAACACGGTCAGGCCAGCCGCCTTGAGCGGTGCCGTGAATTTGGTCGGATCCCCGGCACTGGTGGTGACAAACCGTATCCCCTGGTCGACGACAAACTGGACGATGCCCGGATCGCGGACATAGGCCAGCGCAATGTTGACACCGAAGGGCTTGTCGGTGAGATTGCGCATCTTTGCGATCTCGCCCTTGATGACATCGAGCTGGCCCGATGAAGTCTCGATGATGCCCATGCCACCAGCGTTCGACACCGCTGCGGCAAGTTGTGCTCTGGAAATCCACGCCATCGGCGCCTACACGATGGGATACTCGACGCCCAGCATCGCGGTGACGCGGTTATGGACTGCCATAAGGCTTCTCCATGTCAAAATTCCGGGGCTGAGAAGTCGAGCTGGCGCAGCAAACGGTTGCCGGAAAGAAGGGGCTTACCAGGCCTTAACAAAGCGCAGTTGCAGAGACTTCACCACCAGCGCGTTGCGGGCACCGAAATTGTCGCTGTACTGCAGATTGAAGCCAGCATCCTTGCCCGGAAGTTTGTAGGACAGGAACGGACCCACGCCGTACGTGTGATAACGGTTGCCGTCAGCAGGGGCACCGGTGCCGCTGTCGTCCGTCACCTGCTGAGTCACCAATAGATTGGTTCCAAAAGCCCAATTGCCGGTTACCTTCACGGCAGCCACTTCACCATACAGGAAGTTGCCGCTACGGTAGTCGGTTTCGGTGTTTGTGCTGTTGATGCCGTAGGACAGGCGGCCGGCGACAGTGACACCGGCATCCCACGTGGAGGCCGCGTGATCGGGGTTCAGTGAATAGGTCAGCGCAATGCCCGGGCGCAGCGTGTAGAAGCTGCCAAAACCGGGATTCGGACCGCGCGTCTTGTCATAGACGCCAGTCGGCACAAACAGGGAGGCCCCAACCGCGATTTTCAGTCGATCCTGGTGCTTGACCCAGAGCATGGACAACTCCGTATCACCAAAACCGGACACGTCCGCGTTCTGGCTGGCGGCCACGGCGGCGACGCCGGCCTGAACCTGCGCATTGACCGCAGTTCCGACCGCTGCAATGGCGCCACGCAAGGCGGCTGGCAACGCTGCCGCCGGCGTCGGCGTGACGGTACCGGCCGGTTGAACCGCGATGAAGGTGCGACTCTGGCGGATCAACGGAACATTGATAGCGAAGGCCAGACGGCCGTCGCCGTACATTGTTTCGGTGAGGTAGCCACCGACCAGGTTCAACTGGGTCTGCGTCTGGTTGAAGTCGATGG
>CAIYGK010000271.1 GCA_903925725.1 uncultured beta proteobacterium
ACCAGTTATGACTTTGCTGTAGTCAATGGCGTTGTGAACTTTTTCTATTGGGCGCAAAGCGGCGGTGATGGCATGACCTCGACCTTTGACGTTTACAAATGGTCCTCGGCCACCAACACCTCGACCAAGCTCTCCGGCGGCGGCGCACGCAACATCTATCCGCAGACTGATGGTCAGACCGTAGCCTGGCTGCAGACACCTATTGGCGGCGCTACGACTTGCAATGGTGTCGCTGTGCCCTGCACTCCCGGTAGCACCATCCTGAGTCTGCCGGCAGCGGGTGGAACAGCCTCAACCGTTTCAAGCACCGCCAGCGAGAACTTCCAGTTGCACGACGGCGTTCTGACCTGGCTGGAGACCACCAGCACCAGCAAGGCGCTCAAGGCTTTGGTGAATGGTGTCACCAGCATCGTTTCAGGCGTGACCTCATCGGTGCTGTACGGAACGGGCGGCGGCTTCGTGGTGTTTGGCGAATCGGGCAAGACCTATAGCTGGAATGCCAGCACCAAGTCTTCCACTTTGCTAATCGACGCGGCACCGAATCAGGTTTTGCTCAAAGGCAGCACGCTGTACTTTGTGATGGGGACATCGAAGACGGTTTATCGGGTGGTGCTAAATTAGGGCCTGGGACCAACTTCGACATCATGCAGACCTGTCGCCGTACCCAAGAATAAATGTCAGAATTTACCGGGGGGAAGCAACTGAAATATGCGCTATTGGTGGGTTAATCAGAACCAGACTTACCACCATGAGGTTAGGGGCGGCTATCTCTGGTCGCCCAAACGTAACGCAAATGGCGCCCGAAATCCTTTTTACGAGTCAATGCGCGAGGTTGCACCAGGTGACCTCATCTTCTCCTTCAGGGATACCAAGATTTTCGCAATTGGCATTGCTTTATCGTACTGTTGGGAAAATCCGAAACCACTCGAATTCGGCACTGCTGGTCAGAACTGGGAAAACATCGGTTGGAAGGTAAAGGTCAGCTTCACAGAACTGGCCAGTATCATCCGCCCCAAAGATCACATCGCCGTCTTGGGCCCTTTCCTCGCTGAAAAATATGCCCCGCTGCAGCCAAATGGAAACGGACTGCAATCGGTGTACCTGACCGAAGTTTCCATGCAGTTCGCTCAAATGCTCATGGGCTTGATTGGCAAGGAAGTCGCGCCACTTGCTCTTGCATCACAAAATGTCAAACCGGTCCCCGCTGACGATCTGGATTTCTGGGAACGCAAGTTAGAGCAAGACATCGTCAGCGACTCCACCGTTCGTGAAACCGAGCGCCAAGCGATCATTCGCGCGAGGGTTGGTCAGGGTTTGTTCAAAGAGCGCGTCAGCAAAATTGAAACGAAGTGCCGAGTGACTGGCGTTGAGAATCCTGTTCATCTGGTAGCGAGCCATTGCAAGCCATGGAGGGACTCAACTAATGAAGAACGACTCAACGGCGAAAACGGGCTTCTTCTGACACCAAGCATTGATCATCTATTCGACCGGGGGTTCATTGGGTTCGAGAGCAATGGAAAACTGATCATTTCTCCCGTCGCACACCGCCCGTCACTTCAACGCATGGGCATCGATACTGAACACATTTCCAATGTTGGCGGCTTCTCCACTGGCCAAAAGCTGTTTCTTGACTTTCATCGCAACGCTGTATTTCTTGAGTCTTTACGCAAATGAAGTTGCGTTGAACCCGCGCCAACAGATTTTGATGGCATTTTGAAGTTCAATCTGCATCGATATCAGTCTATGTAAACTGGAAACCTAAATTGAAACCACGACATGCCAGTATCAATACCATGTGCCTTTTGCACACTGCCAAGCTCACGGGTGATCGACAGCAGCCAGCACGGTCTGGTCATCCGTGATGGCTACCCCATTTCACCAGGGCATTCGCTAGTCATCCCAAGACGCCACACCGGGTCTTTCTTTGATCTGTCTGCCGAAGAGCGCACTGATCTGCTGACTCTGCTGGACAGGGCCAAGGCGGTGGCTGATGCTGAGTTCTCACCTGACGGCTACAACATCGGCGTCAATGACGGTGCTGCTGCTGGGCAGACCGTCCCCCACCTTCATATCCACCTGATTCCCCGCTACAACGATGACTGTCCAGACCCAAGGGGTGGTGTGCGCTGGATCGTTCCTAATAAGGCTGACTACTGGAGCAAGCGGTGAAGCCCTCACCAGAAGAACAGTTGGTCTTCCTGTCCAAGCTGCAACGCTTGTTCTCTGAAGGTGATTTCACCGCCACTTACAAGTTCGCGCTCCTGATCGCGTTGGCCGACCTTGCTGTCGAGCTTGGGAATGACAGCGGGGAACCGCTTGAACTGGGTCATCGTGGCATCGCAGCAAAGTTCATCGAGTTGTACTGGCAACAGTCTGCACCATACAGCACAGGTCGGTCAGGAACTTCGCAAGATGTACTGGTACAAAACAGCGGAACACAAGCCGCCGTTATCACTGCCATCGTTGAATTCCGACAGAACAACCTTGCGGCAACCGCTCAGTCGGCACGTTTACTACCAAGCTATCAGGCGTTGATCTTGAAAGTCGGGCAAACAGTTTCTGCTCAACCAATCAATTACCTGCAAAACCTTGGCGGTGGAACCGATCCGTTTCTGTATGAACGTGTTCGCGGAGCAATCATCTTAAAGCGTGGGGTCGCCTATTGCCTTCGCCGTTTCCAGCCCCTTGTCCAGCAACTGGCGCGCAGCCGCTGGGTGGGCCATGTCAAACGCAACAAACTCAATTCGCCGAGGCTTGGCGAGGCCGACGACCTGGAATCGTTCCTGTTTGAAACGCCACGGCAGGCGCTGACCATCATCGGCGCGGGGCTGAAGAAGTTGACCAGTAGCCACTGCTTTTACTGCGGCACCACGGTTCACGACGCCGATGTTGATCACTTCGTTCCGTTCTCGATGTACCCACGGGATTTGATGCACAACTTTGTTCTAGCGCATCCAGCCTGCAATCGCAGCAAGTCAGACACATTGGCGGCACTGCCGCACCTTGAGCGATGGCTGGAGTTCATCACCCGGCACGATGACGCATTGAATGAGATTGGTGAAACGGCTGGGCGCATCTCGGACCGATCATCCTGCCGTTCTGTAGCTCAGTGGGGTTATTCCAACGCCATTTCAAGTGGTGGACAGGCATGGATCAAGTCAAATTCCTACGAATCTGTCAATCAAGCCTACGTAGACTGCTTGGGATGACACACGCCACCAACGTATGGAACAAGTTCTGCCAACGATTCAAAGTGGTGGAGCAAAGTGTCCCGTTGTTTTTGACTGATGTAGACGGGGTGGTGGCACATCGAATGTTGGGACGCACCAGTCGCCCATTATTGATGCGCTCACCGGAAATGGAGGCGCTGATCCTTGCTGAAACTGCAAAGCTGGTCGAGGACTGGGAATCTGGAAATCATCGATACGACGGCTTGATCTACTGCATTGGATGGCGGCAGGACGAGCAGTTCATACCACTTTATATCGGCAAGACCGAGACGTTTGGCAAAGGTGATGGCAACCTTTCTGCAAACATTAAAAATCTGAAGACGGATAAGTCCAAGTTTGCTCGGTGGGGCGACAACTATGCGTATCACGTCGGCGACTTGAGTGCCTGCGTACTGCCCGATCATGCCGTGGGGAAACAGACCATCAAATACCAAGCATGGGCAGATCAACTGTTTGAGAACGTTCCGTCGTTGAAGCCTAAGTTGCGCCGTCCTGTCTATTTCTGGGCTAATGCGTGGGATAAGTCGATGACCAGCGTGTGGGAAGAACTGGGGCCAACGTCACTGGCGTTCTTGGAGTATCTGCTCATCGGTGTCGCCGAACGCATGTCGCCTGATTTGCTTAACCGTGAAGGGGTTGGGCGTGGGGGCGGGAGATGAGCTTGCCAAGCTGCCACTATTCGCATGCCTTACTGCATAAAATTAGCAGACCTAATAATTACAGATTGGCAAATAATTCAATAAAAGCACTTGTTCCAAGAACATATTGTTCGTCGGTTGAATCGGGCTGAAATGCCGAAGTCATCCACGTGACATATTTTCGATATGAAATAATTTCAAAAATCACTGCAAGTGGCAAAAAAATACTCGTATGGTGCATACCGATCATTAAAACGTAGATCACACGGTGTCTGTCGTTTAGCCTACCCATTGCCTCAGTAAATATGTTG
>CAIYGK010000272.1 GCA_903925725.1 uncultured beta proteobacterium
ACCTGAATACTTTTTCGGCCTACTACCACTTGCCCTTGTGCAATACGGTCAACCCCTGCTTCCAGAAAATTGATTTGAGCAACGGCAGAACCGTTTCACGCAACAGCGACTGGGCGAGCGAAATCGCACTGGATGTCGAGTGGGCGCATGCGGTGGCTCCCGCCGCCACGATCAATTTAGTGGTGGCGGCAAGTTCGTCACTGACAGACATGTTTGCCGCGGTGAAGAAGGCCGCTGCGCTGCCGGGTGTCGTCGCTGTGTCCATGAGTTGGGGTACCTCAGAGTTCAGTGCAGAAACTTCAGCGTCTTTTGATGGCATCTTCGCGGGCTATCCTGGCATCGTTTTCCTGGCCGCTGCGGGAGACTCGGGCAATAACGGATCCAATCAAATTTACCCGGCCGCATCATCGTACGTAACAGCGGTCGGCGGTACAAGTATCCGGTCCCTTGCTTTGGCATCAAGCGACAGCGAAGTGGCATGGTCCATGGGTGGCGGCGGACCAAGCATTTTTCAGGCAATGCCGCGTTATCAGGTCGGCTATCTTGGCAGCTCCAGCCTGCTTGCTCTCAATCATGGCAAGCGAGCCATCCCGGATGTGGCTTACAACGCGGACACCACGACCAGCCCGGTGGGCGTTTATGTCAACGGTGCCTGGTCAGCGATTGGAGGAACCAGCGCCGGCGCACCGCAATGGGCCGGTATTGTTGCGCTGATGGCGCAGAACATGCAGCGCAAGGGCGCTTCCCTCAGTACCGTGGTGCTGGGCAACAGCGGGTTCAATAATCTGATCTATCAGGCAAAGATTATTCAAAATTCGAGCAGCAGTTTCTTTGATGTCACGAGTGGCACCAACAAGGCCGGTCGTGGTGTTTGCGCGCTGTGCATCGCGGGACCGGGCTACGACGATGTGACAGGCCTGGGAGTACCCAATGTTGGTAACTTTCTGGGCTACTTCTGAATACTTTCGCTCCGTTGGTCGACAATTTTCGTGGCATGATGATTGCCATGATCACGACCCGCTCAACACAGTTGACAATCGGAATAGCCTGGCTTCTTGGCTGCCTCTTCCAGGGGCCAGCGCTTGCGATTGAGCGAAGCGATATCCTGCTGGATATTGTTTCCCATTGCGTTGATCCGGCCCAGGCGAACTATTGCAGCGTTTGCCGCGCACCCAGAAGCGATGCTGCCTGCGGCGCTGCACTTGAATGCAAGAAGAGTACCGAAGTCTGGGCACTCAATGCCAGTTACACGGCAATTCGTGACATCAAGATGTGCGGTTGCCCGTCCGGCTTTTTGCATGGCCTGGCACTACCGATCAGTCCGGTCCGGGGTGTGGAAGACCCCAAGCGGCCCGATGGTATCTGGCAATTTGCCTGGGACGTGGCGGCCAGTCGCATCGAAACCGAGTCGCTTGCCATGGTCGTCAATCCACAATTTCACCGTAGCCAGAACCAGTTGCATGTTCACCTCTTGCGACTGAGCAAGGATGGACGCCAGCTGCTTGCAAAACACGCACCTAGTTTCGTTAACGATCTGGATCAGGTTTGGGCCAGCGCGGCGCAGAGCGCGCAAGCCAAGGGCCTGACCGACTACGGTGTTCTGGTGACACAAAGGGGACCCAAGGACTATCTGGTGGTAGTGACCGCAGAAAGTCCAGAAGACGCGTTCACCGAATGGCGCTGTGAATAATCTGTCCGGCCGGCAAGAGTAGCGAGCCTCAGCCCGACAGGCCCACGAATACATTTTGCACATCGTCATGTGCATCGATGGCGGCCAGAAAGGTTTCAACTTCTTCGAGTTGCTCGGCGCTCAAACCAGCCGAGATGACAGGGTTTTTAGGTTTGTATCCCAGCTTGGCGGAAATGACGCGAAAACCGTGAGCTGGTAGCGCACGACTCACCAGATCCAGATCTGCGGGATCGGTGAGGAACGTGGTTGAACCTTCTTCATCGCCGACCTCCAGATCCTGCGCCCCGGCTTCGATCGCCGCGAGTTCCGCGTCAGCCCCAGCGACTGCCGGCTCGGCCTCAATCATGCCAACGTGGTCAAAATCCCAGGCGACCGAACCCGAAGTGCCAAGTTGACCCTTGCGAAACAGCACGCGCATCTCGGGCGCGGTACGGTTCACGTTGTCGGTCAGACATTCAACCATCAGGGGCACGCGGTGCGGTGCAAACCCTTCGTAGATGACGCGCTCAAAATTGACCGCATCACCGGTCAGACCGGCGCCCTTCTTGATGGCCCGGTCCAGCGTTTCCTTGGGCATGGAAACCTTGCGCGCCTGCTCCACGAGGAGGCGCAAACGCGCGTTCGAAGCCGGGTCGGCCCCGCTGCGCGCCGCAATCATGATGTCCTTTGCCAATCTTCCAAACAGCCGGCCTTTGGCGTTTGCCGCCAGTTCCTTGCCTTTTGCTTTCCACTGTGCGCCCATGTTGGTTCTTCCTTGTTGTTATGGCGCGCGATCGCGCCAAGGCTCCCGGGTTATACACCCATCGTCGAACAAGCAGCTCTGGGCGCCGTGCGAGCCAAAAGTTTCCGTCGATAATTGACCATGAACCTGGAGTAGCTATGCCGATTTATGAATACGCCTGCAGTGCGTGCGGCCACAAATTTGAAACCCTGGTGCGTTCCGGCACAGAGCCAGAGTGCCCTGAATGCCACTCATCCGAACTCGACAAGTTGCTTTCGGTATTCGCGACGACGACCTCGCAAGCCGCGCCAGCGATGACCAGCCCCTGCGAGTCCTGCAGTCACGCCAGCGGACCGGGTGGTTGTGGCATGAACTGAGGCGCCGGATCGAAGCGAATGTGCAAAAGTCCGGCAACCTGCATCACTGCAGTTCGATGCCGGCCTTCTTGACCAAAGCGGCGTACTTGGCCTTTTCGCTGCGGAAGAACTGCATCGCCTGGTCAGCCGGCCCGACGTTGATCACGTTGCCCTGCTTGCTCATCGCGTCCTTGACCACGGGGTCGTTGAAGGCGGTAACGAGTGCGGCGTGCACTCTTTGCACTTCGGCCGACGACAAACCCTTCGGGCCCAGCACCGCGAACCAGGCTTCCACAACGTAATTCGGCAGCCCCTGCTCAACGAAGGTCGGGATCTCGGGTGCTGCGGCAACTCGCTGCGAAGTGGCAACGCCAATGGCACGCAAGGAACCTGCTTTGATGTGCGCTTGCACGCTGGGTAGGGCGACGGTAGCGAACTCGACCTGCCCACCCATCAAGTCGGTCAGCATCGGGCCGACGCCTTTGTAGGGGATGTGGCGCGCCTTGACGCCAGCTTCGTCGAGGAACATTTCAGTGGCAAGGTGCAAGATGGTGCCATTGCCTCCAGAGGCAAAGTTCATTTCACCACCCCGGCTCTTGAGCAGAGCGATCAGTTCTTTCGAATTGTTGGCTGGTACCTTGGCGTTGACCACCAGTACCACCGGCGTGTAGCCGACCACCGCTATCGGCGTGAAGTCGCCCGGCATGTCAAAGGACAGCGACTTGTAGACGCTCGGAAATATCACCACATTGTTGGACACCACGCTGAGTGTGAAGCCGTCGGCCTGCGACCGTGTCAGCGCCTGCAAACCAACGATGCCACCCGCACCGGGCTGGTTGTCAACGACGACTGCGTGTCCCAGCGCCTTGCTCAGTGCCGGCTGCGCAGCGCGCGTGATGGTGTCAACACCGGAGCCGGTAGCGTTGGGCAGGATGAAGCGGATGCTCTTGTCGACTTGCGCGAAGACCGGTGCGGTCAGGCCCGCAACGAGGCCAATCAGCAATTCGCGGCGTTTTAACTCGGTTCGTCTCATGATTTCAATCTCCAGTATTTTCAGAGCACCATGGGCTGGGTCGCGAGGTGCTCATTCTAGATTCTTCATCGTTCTGGGCAGACCGGCTCGCCACAGCGCGCCGTGCAAGGTTTCACCCGTCAGCGACTGCGCCAGGCGAGCGCGTAACGCGATCAGCGCACCAAAGTCCAAGCCGGTAGTAACTCCCATGCTCGCGAACAGGTAAGCAAGGTCTTCCGTTACAACGTTGCCGCTGGCACCGGGTGCATGTGGGCAGCCGCCAATACCGGCCAGGCAGGCATCAAAGCGACGCACACCAACTTGCCAGGCGGCAAACACATTGGCCATGCCAAGACCGCGCGTATCGTGAAAGTGAGCGCAGGCAAGGTGCTCGCCAGCCACGCCGAAGCCTTTCTCGAACAATCGCGACACCCGCTGCGGATCGGCATAGCCGACGGTGTCGGCCAGCCCGACGCGGTCGGCGCCTGCGTCCAGCGCCGCTTGCAGCAGACGCAACACTTCAACTTCCTCGACCCGACCCTGCAAGGTGCAGCCAAACGCAGTGCTGATGCCTACTTCGATCTGGCAGTTTGAACCGCTGCTGTCGCGCAGCGCACGTATCTTGCCGATCTCGATTACCACCTGGTCGGGTGTCTCGCGCAGATTGGCCAGACTGTGCGCATGGCTGGCCGAAAGCGGCAACAGCATCAGGTCGGCGTGCGAGTCCAGCGCGGCTTGCGCGCCCTTGAGGTTCGGTACCAGCACCGAAGTCAGCAGGCCCGGCAGGGTTTTGGCAAACGCGACGAGTTCGGCTGTGTCGGCCAGTTGCGGTAGCAGACGCGTCGGCACGAAAGAGCCAACCTCGATCTCACGCAGGCCAGCGGCGTAGGCGCCGCGCAGCCATTCAAGCTTGCATTCGGTAGGCAGTGTGCGAGCAATGCTCTGCAGGCCATCGCGCAGACCGACTTCGCGGATAGTGACGGGCAGATTGATGTTCATGAGGGCCTATTCAGATGTTCTTTTCTCTCAACCACCTGCCCGTTTGACGACATAGCCCTGCTCGGACAAGGTCTTGATAACGCGGTCGCGGTGATCTCCCTGTACCTCGACAACACCGTCTTTGACGGTACCACCACTGCCACAGGAAGTCCTGAGCTGTTTACCGAGGGCGACGATGGCCGTGGCGTCAAGCGCCAGACCTCGCACCACCGTGACGCCCTTGCCGGCGCGACCCTTGGTTTCCATGGACACGCGTAGCACGCCATCCACAGCGGGGCGTACGCTCGTGGCGCTGCAGAGACAACTGGCCAGAGCCTGGCGACACTTTGGACAGGTACGCCCAAGCTCGGTCGAGTACACCAGGCCGCCCTGGTGTGATTTTGATTTCATCGGGTGGCAGGTCCCTGCTCTTTTTCCCTGGGCCCCCGGTGAGCCTCCCTGGGTTCCTGCGGGCGCTGTGCCGGACCTTGCTCGCGCTGTTGTGGTGCGGCCAATGGCACGCCTTGGGGCCTTGCCTGTAGCGGTTCAACATGTAGCGGTGGTCGGTGTCCAGTCGGCCCGCGCTGTTCTGGCGGCGCTGGCCGTTGCACTGGCGGCGCATGCGGTGGCGGTGGCGGTCGGTTGATCCAGCGGTGGCGCTGTGGGTACCACGGCCGACCAACATAGTGTTGATCCCAGTAATTGACGACACTGAAGGCCAGGACACCGATGCCGATCACGGAACCGTAGCTGATGACCGGCACATTGGCGCCTTGGTACGGGTAGACAATGTTGGCGCCGTAGACCCAACCCCGGCTCGGACCAGCCTCCACATCACACCAGTGATAATCGGCCAGACAGCCTTGGACAGTCACGGGCACACCAGCCAGCAGTATGGCAACTACCGGGTATTCCATGCCCGGCCCGGCGCGCAAATTGACCTGCTTGGCCGCATAGGCCAGTTGAGCCTGTGAAACCCCCGGCAACGCAGCCAGTGCCACCGTCAGTCCGGCCACCACTTTCAGATATTTCATTGATTACCTCCGTTGATCAGGTCGCAAAAGCAGGGCTCACGGTACGCAATCGAGAGCATGCATGTAGTCGCGCTGCAGCATCAACTCATCCCATACCGGTGCTGGTGTGCAAGGCAGGAGCGCACGACGTCGCTCGTCACTGGCTTCATTCGACTGCCAGAGCCCTTTGAGCAATGCCTCGGTCAAGCCATCCATCAGAACATCGACCGCCAGACCGCCGCCTTCGCTATCGACCAGTGTCTGATTGCACAGCAGCACCATGTCGCAACCCGCATTCAAAGCCAGAATCGCTGCCTGCGTGTAAGTCAACGGCTTGCCGTCGAGCAGTCGAGCGCCCGCCATGGACAGATCGTCGCTGAAGATCGCGCCGCCAAAGCCCAGTTGGCCACGCAGGATGTCGTTCAACCAGCGCGATGAAAAGCCGGTCGCACGGCTGTCCACTTTGGGGTAGATCACGTGCGCCGGCATGACGCTCGAAAGCGTGGTGTTGAGCCAGCCGTACGGTGCCGCGTCATCGGCCAGAATGGCTTTGAGACTGCGTCGGTCAACCGGAATATCCGTATGTGAGTCAGCCTTGACAAAACCGTGACCTGGAAAGTGCTTGCCACAGTTGGCCATGCCGCTTTGCAGCAAACCATGCATCAGGCTCTTGGCCAGCAAACTGACGACCCGCGGGTCGCGCGCAAACGAGCGGTCGCCAATGACGCCGCTGCCGCCATAGTCAAGATCAAGCACCGGGGTGAAGCTCAAGTCAACACCGCAGGCACGCAATTCGGAACCCAGCACAAAACCGCAAGCGGTGGCTGCGTTGCTGGCCTGGAGCGCGCCGCTGCCAGCACCGGCTTTGCCGTCGCGCAGCCACATCTCGCCCAAGGCGCGCATCGGCGGCAGGTGAGTAAAGCCGTCGGTCCGGAAGCGCTGCACCCGCCCGCCCTCGTGATCCACACAAATCAGCAGGTCGCGTCGCAGTGCCTTGATGTCGCGGCACAGCCGGGTCAACTGCTGACGATCCTGCCAATTGCGGCCAAACAGGATGACGCCACCGACCAGCGGGTGCATGAGTCGCACTCGGTCAATTTTGCTCAGGCTGAGGGCTGCAATGTCAATGATCAGAGGCGCGTGTTGTGCCATGGAAAGTCTCGCTGAATGGGTGTCAAATTTGCTCGACCACGCAGAAGCTGGCGGCATAGTCGGTCTCGTCGGTCAGGCTGACATGCGCGGTCAGGCGGCGCGAATCAAACCACTCCTTCAACGGGCCATGGAGCACGATGGTCGGCTTGCCCGTAGCCAGTTTGGCAATCTCGCACAGCCGCCACTGCATTGGCCCGATCATGCCCAGACCGATCGCCTTGCTGAACGCCTCCTTGGCACTGAATCGACTGGCCAGATAACGCACACCGCGCTCGGGCCAGCGCGCGCTGCGCGCCTGCCACGTGTCGAATTCAGCATCGCTGAGAATTTTCCTGGCAAAGCGATCACCGTGGCGCGCAAGGCTATGGCGAATCCGGCGCACATCGCAGATGTCAGTGCCAATGCCAAATATCACGACGTGCCTTCACTAATGCAGCGCAGATAGTTGGCAACGGTGGCGGCGTAACCGAGTTCCAGCGCATCGGAGATCAGGGCGTGACCAATCGACACCTCGCTGACACCTTTGACCTGTCGGATGAATGCGGCAAGATTGTCGCGGTTCAGGTCATGACCGGCGTTGATAGCCAAGCCCACTTCCAGCGCCGCTTGGGCAGCGGCGGAAAAGCGCGCCAACTGGACGTCCTGCTGGGGTGTGCCCCAAGCCGCGGCATAAGGCTCGGTATAGAGCTCGACGCGGTCAGCTCCGACCGCTTTGGCGTCAGCCACGAGTTGCGGCTCGGCGTCCATGAACAGACTGACGCGAACGCCCAAAGCGTGGGCCTGGGCTATCAATGGACGAAGCCGATCCGCATCAGCTGGAAAACTCCAGCCGTGGTCGCTGGTGAACTGGCCTTCGCTGTCGGGCACGAAGGTGACTTGGTGCACGGGCAGGCTACGCTCACGCAGGTCGCGCACGCAATCCATCAGGTTGTGCAGTGGGTTGCCTTCCACATTGAATTCGCGCTCGGGCCAGGCTCGCAACAGCTCGGCCAGGTCACGCACATCGGTGGCACGAATATGGCGTTCGTCGGGTCGTGGATGAACCGTGATGCCGCTCGCACCGGCCTGCAAGCACTGTGTCGCGGCGCGCGTCACGCTGGGAATACCGAGGTGACGCGTGTTGCGCACGAGCGCGACTTTGTTGAGATTGACCGAAAGAGAGGTTTTGTTCATAGCGATTGCAGATCCATCATCATCTGCCGGGTCCGCAAAGTTCCTACGCCGCAATGGTAATTCAGTAGCGCACGCAATTGCGGCTTGAGTTCAGCCATCACTTGCGAACAGGCACGCAAAGTAGCGGTGAAAGGTGCAGCCGTGCTCAGCGATTCCTGCAGTGCTAGCCACTGCGCTCCGCTAAGACTGCTACGGTCAGCAGTACTGGCCTGGCGCAGGCCGCCTTCAGGTACCAGGCTATAAAGCGCCTCGCTGTCAAGCGAGCGCAGTGTCATGGTTTGAGAATCAAGCAGCGGCAGCAAACCAATCTCGCGCAACAAAAGCAACTCAAAGGCCCGCAATGCCGATTGCAATACCTCACCATGTTCCGATGCAATCACCTGTACGACGCTGGCATAGACATCAAACAATCCGGGGTGCGGATCGTCACGTGCCAGCAACAGGAGCAGCAATTCATTCAGGTAATAGCCCGACAGCAAGGCCTCGCCGCTGGGCATGATGTGACCGCCCTGCCACTCGGCCCCTTTGAGGGAACGGATCTCGCCGTCGCCACCAAAAGCCAGATGCAAGGGCTGCAACGGCAACAAAATGGGACGAAAAGTCGAACTGGGCCGTTTCGCGCCTTTGGCCACCAGTGCGATGCGCCCGTGATGGCGCGTGAACACTTCAAGAATCAGGCTGGACTCGCTCCAGTCATAGCGGTGCAGCACATAGGCCGGTTCGTCCGAAATGCGCTTACTGGTAGCCAAAACTGCGCACCCGCGCTTCATCGTCGGCCCAGCCGGAGCGCACCTTGACCCACAACTCGATGAAGACCTTGGCGTCCAGTGCCTTTTCAAGTTCAACCCGTGTTTCAGTGCCAATGCGCTTGATGCGCTCGCCCTTGTCACCAATCACCATGGCTTTGTGTGTGTCGCGCTCCACCACGATGGTGGCGGCAATTCTGAGCAGACGCTTTTGTTTGCCGCGCCCGGGCTCTTCCTCGAATTTGTCAATCACAACCGTAGAGGTGTAAGGCAATTCGTCGCCCGTGAGGCGAAACAGCTTTTCCCGCACGGTCTCGCTGGCCAGGAATTTTTCGCTGCGGTCCGTCAACTCGTCCTGTGCGTACCACCAGGCCTGTTCCGGCAAAAAGCGCTGACAGATGCCAAGCAGGCGTTCAATATCTTTGGCATTCTTGGCTGACATTGGAACAAACTCTGCGAATGCATGGCGCTGCTGCATCTGTTGCAGCCAGGGTGCGATGTCAGAGCGACGTGTTACCTGATCAAGCTTGTTGGCAACCAACAGCGTGGGAACGTCTTTGCTCAACAATTCGAGCACTTTGGCATCGGCCTGGTTGAACATACCCGCTTCAACCACAAACAGAATCAGGTCAACGTCGCCGACGGCGCCAAGCACGGTCTTGTTGAGCGAACGGTTCAACGCATTGTTGTGGCGCGTCTGGAAGCCGGGTGTATCGACAAACACAAACTGTGTATTGCCCAGGGTGTGGATACCGGTGATG
>CAIYGK010000273.1 GCA_903925725.1 uncultured beta proteobacterium
CCGGAAACTCCGGGTCAAAACCTACGTCGGCGCCCTGCGGGTGGTAATAAAACTCGCAGTAAATGCCCAGCCTGGCATCGGGCCAGACATCTTTCAGAAACAGACTCTCGCCCCAGCCCGGATGAGCCACGATGGCGTCCGGCTTGAAGCCTTCAGAGCGCAGCTTCAAAGCGGCCCGAAAACAGGCCTCGGCGCGAATTGTCTTGGTCTCAAAGTCGCCAACCCAAGGGTGAACCTGCGGCGCGCTACCCCGCGCCACGCTGTAGGGCACCAGCTTCACGCCCTGCCAAACCGTTGCATCGGTCTTCTGCAAGGTCATGGCCACAACGTCGTGACCCTGCAGCACCAGCGCCGGCGCCAAAAACTTGAACTGGGCCGGAAAGTTCTGGTGGATGAAGAGGATATTCATGACGCTTGATTATCCGAGACATCGGACAAATTCCTGGAATTCGCAATCAAGCTGCGACTTCACAAGCCCGGGCGCAAGCAACTTCTCAGACTCCGCCCGGCCAGCGTTTGATCGGCAGCGTGATGCAAACGCGCGTGCCGTTGCCGGGTTCGCTCGTTACCTCGATCCGGCCCTGATGGTGCTTGACGATATTGTCAGCCAGCCACATCCCAAGACCACGGATCCTGTTGGGCGGTGTGGGCGAAAGGTCAGGTTCAAACAGGCGATTGACCTGCGACGCCGTCATGCCGCATCCACTGTCAACGATCACGATCTGCACCGTGTCGACGTCCAGCCGCTGCGTGAAAATCGAAACCTCGCGCGTGCTCCGGAGCGACTCCATCGCGTTGAGCAGCACGGTCATGAAAACCTGGCTCAGCGGCCCCGGCAGGCAATCAATCGGTGGCAGCGCATCGTAGTACTTGAACAACTTGGGTTGCTGCGGAACCTCAGCGCGCAGCCTGCTCAAAATGGCATCCAGAATCGTACAAACATGCTCACTTTGCCAATCACGTTCAAGGGCGAGTTGCATATCGGCCAGACTTTGCCTGAGCGATTGCAAGTCAACCGACATTGCCACCCTGGCCCCCAGAAGGTCCAGGGGCTTTTCGTGCTCGATCACTGATGCCAAACGTGCCATGTTGGGGACTTGCTATTCGGCGGGGTCAATTGGAATCTGACCACAGCTTCCGAACACGCTCCGTCAATCAAGGATTGTCGTTGCCGTTTAGATACGCGACGATTTGCACATCCGAGTAAGCCATAACGGGGTCTCCTGCGTCGTATCCAAGGTAGGTACTATCGTAATTAAGAGTGTTGCCGTAGGGGTCGGTAACATCGGCCGTCACCCTAATTTGATGATCAGTTCCGCTCAGCGTATCCCGCATATTGCCCGAGCGCGGGTCAACGGTAAGAGTACCGCCGGACACGCCGTATGAGGGACTATATTCTGAGTACCACGCCCCCTGCGTAAAGGCACTGCCGCCTGCGACGTCAAAACACACCTGTGAATATATATGCACATTAGAAATTGACGAGATACCCGAAGCATCCGCAAAGTTGAAAACAAAATTCCCAGCACCGCTTCCATCGACATTGTTCGAATAGCTGCTGAGATTCGGGGGGGTCGCATCATCGACAAGGGCGAATGTGTCGCCAGCACTGTTCGTCGAATTGCCAGCCGTGTCGGTGTGATTCACGTACCACGAATAGCTACCCGAAGTCAAAGTGATATTCGCGCTGTTTGCCCCTGCGCCATCCGTCACATCGTATGCCGTCGTCCCACCACCGGATTTTGTCAGGTAAAGAATTGACTGATAGGGGTGGGCTTCCGTGACATTCCAGCCAAAGGTGACTGTCTTTGTCAAGCTTCCAGAATCAGTCACTCCGTCTGCAACATTCGAGTTGGTCACAGCCGGCGCCGTGTTATCCGTAGTGATGTATTCAC
>CAIYGK010000274.1 GCA_903925725.1 uncultured beta proteobacterium
CGAGACTCAAATCAGACCACTAAACATGTAGATCTGCTCGAAGATGGCTTGCGGACGCGGGTTCAAATCCCGCCAGCTCCACCAATACCTTAAAAGCCAACCCTAACCGGTTGGCTTTTTTTTGCCTACTACCGCGTGTTTACGCGGGTTCCTGCGGGTTCTTGCGGACTACGGAGAGAACCATTTCTGCCAGTAACCGGCGCGGTTTACTCTCCGTTTGCGTATTCTCTCTCCGACCCTCCCCACCCAGCGCAGGCCGAAGTCCGGAAGGCACGCCCGTCACCCCTATATAAATCAATGACTTACGCGTGGACGAATCAATCGGTTTTTTTGTAGCATTGGTAGGCTGAGGGGACGGTGCGTGCTCCAGATCACTTTGCGAGCGAGTAAAAAAGAATATGAAACATCATCCAAGCCGCCAGTCAATTGGTTTTGATCTGCCGCTGTAGCGGGTTGGCCTTGACGCCAGCTTTGATCCGTTTCTGGGGCATGACGGCGATCATTTCGTCGTAGGCTTGTTTCTGAAACAGATAGGCAAGCTGGGCCTCCAAGTAACGTCGGCTGCGGTGTGGACGCCGTGGAAAAAACTTATCCCAAACGCTCCACAGAATGGGCTTCGGCAGGGTGCCCAGGGTGACGATTTTCATTATGGCTATTCGACTTGCTTCATCCATTGGCTCAGCTTTCCAAGAAGGGTTTGTGGACCTCCATGAACGCTCTTTTACGATCAAAAGCCAAGTCATTTCAGGATAGAAAAGCTGGAAAATGCAGTCCCTGCAACTGCCGCAGATTGATCAGGCTTGCTAACTGATGGTGCTCAGTGGCACTGGCCAGGCCGTCACTTGCGCGGCGTTTGATCTGGTATTTGCGAGACCCAGTCGGTTTTATGGGTTTGCATGAGATCACAGATCAGCTCAAACACCCCTTTGGCGCTGATGCGTACAAGGATGTCATCGGGCCGCACGACCACTTTCTCGACCAACAGACGTATCAGTTGCGCTTTCGAAGGCAACGAGAAGAGGTCGGACACCCTGGCCGTTTCGCGCAGTCGCTCAGTGATGAGTGCATGGTCGAACGTTGGATGGTCTGTGAGCGATTGCGGTAGTGCTGCTAACCACTGCGAGGGATCCCGAAAATTCTCGTACAGATGCTCCATCACCTGCGCATGCAGGTGATACGCGGAAAGGCGCGGTAGACCGGAGGCGCCGGCACCCACGGTAATCTCTTTCTGGGGGATGTAATAGCCAAGTTGTCGCCCCCTTTGTTTTGATGAAAACCAAGGCGTCATGCTGCGACCATCTTCCCCAAATATCAAGCCCTTGAGTGGGAATTGCCACTCTGGCGATTCGCGATTGAGCACGCCGGTTCGGCGGGCCCGCGAGGCCATCAAATCATGAACTTCGTCCCATAGTGCTTGCTCAACGAGGGGTTTGTGACTGCTGGCATGCCAAGCATCGTCATAGAACAACTCGCCCAGGTACATCCGGTTGTTGAGCAATTTGTAAAGCACGTTTTTGTCAAAGGTGCGCCCACCGCGCAGCAGACCAGCTTTGGTGTGCCACGCTTTGGTTTTGATGCCTTGTTCACTGAGCTCCTGAATCAGCTCCGTCACTGATGGCTGCTGCAAAAACCGCTCAAAAATATACCGTACTGTCTTGGCCTCAACGGGTTCCACCACCAAGCGTTGCTGTGCCAGGCCATAGCCCAGCGGTGGAGCACCGCCTTGCCACACCCCTTGACGGCGCGAGGCTGCACGTTTTTCCCGGCCACGCTCCCCCGCGATCTCGCGCTCAAACTGTGCAAATGAAGTCAGTAGGTTCAGCGTCAAGCGCCCCTGCGGGCCTGAGGTGTCAATCGACTGCGTCACCGATACCAGCGCCACGCCGTGGCGCTCAAAGTCTTGCATCAACGCGTTGAAATCTCCCAAATGGCG
>CAIYGK010000275.1 GCA_903925725.1 uncultured beta proteobacterium
CCGGGAAACGGGCAGGCGCGGGAATGCGCTTGAGTTCCGCGGTCGCCAGGCTGTTACCCCAGAGACCGAGAACTCCACCCATTACTTTTTTGCGCATCCGCATAACTTTCTGATTGACCAACCGGAAGTAACGCGCAGCATCATGCAAAACATTGCCATCGCTTTCGAAGAGGATCGCGGCATCATTACGGCCCAAGCAAAAAATCTGGCGCTGGATCCAGGTTTCAAAATGCTCTCCATGGCCGCCGATTTGGGGCTTACACAGTTTCGACGCGTGGTGCAAAAGTTGCTGGAACTGGAGTCGTCGGACCAGCCAGCAGTCCGCACTGACTGAGATATGACGCATCCCACTGCTCTTTTGGCGGGTCGAACCCTGCGGGGCCCCGAATCGGCCAAACTGTGGATTGATGAGCAACCGTATATCAACTTCGTTGGATGCAGCTATTTGGCGATGCAATCCTTGGATGAACTGCGCACTGCCGGTCGCCAGGCTGTTGAACTTGGACACCCCTGGTCACAGATGCGCAGCGGGGCGCACGGTGGCAGCGACCCCGTATTTGAAGAGTTGGCGCGGGAAGGCGCTGCATTTTTTGACAGCGAGACCAGCGTTTTTCTGCCTTCAGGTTACTTCTGCGGACTCGCCGCTGTAGCGGGTCTGCGTCCGGATTTTGACGTCGTTTTTATCGATGAACTGGCGCATTTCAGTTTGTTTGATGCGGCGCGCCTTAGTGGCTGTCCGGTAGTGGTTTTTGCACATGCCGACGCTAACGCCTTGCATGACGCACTGCGTCCATACTCTGCGGCCAATCAAAGACCACTGGTACTCACTGACGGTGTTTTCGCCACTACCGGGCGTATTGCACCGCTTGCCGATTACGCACACAGCGTAGCTGAGGTCGAGGGAATTCTGTTTGTCGACGAATCACATGCTTACGGTGTAGTGGGTGCCAACGGCCGTGGCGCCGCCGAGTATTGTGGCATCACGCAAGGCTGGCATGCAGGCACCTTGAGCAAAGGTTTTTGCGCCCACGGCGGTCTGTTGCCCTGCAGTTCGGAGTTCGCGGCTCGCGTGCGGAGTCTGCCGCCGGTACGTGGCGCTAGCGCTGGCTCTCCCGTGTCGGTATTGGTCGCTGCGGCGGCCATGCGCTATGCCCGTTCCCATCCAGAGCGACGTCAATACCTGCATGCGATCAGCCAGCGGCTCAAGCACGGTCTGCGCGGGCTTGGACTGGAAATCGTCGATACGCCCGCACCCATCACGGCTTTTGCGGTGGGACAAAACGCGCACATGCTCGCGCTGCAACGGTCGCTATTTGACGATGGCGTGCACGTTGCCCTGTCGAGCTACATTGGCTCCGGACCCGAAGGCATGATTCGCTGCGCCACCTTCGCCGACCACAGCGAGACCGATATTGATGCGTTGGTGCAGGCTTTGCGTCACCACTTGTAGCCCCACGGTGTCTGGCAGTGTTTCTGGTGGATGCAATCGGGGTTGGCGCGAGTTCAACTATCCCAATTTTTATTTAGCCGGCGTCAACCTGGATATCGGGTGCGGCACGCTGGAAGGCGTCCAGGTTTCGGCAGTTCCGCCCGATGCGCAGAATCGTTGGGTAGGCAGTCAGCGGGATGGCGAAACGTTCAGCGTTGTAAATTTGTGGCACTAGGCAGCAGTCCGCCAGCGTCGGTGTGTCGCCGTGGCAGAACAGTCCGGTGCTGGCGCCCTCGACGAGCATGCGCTCAAGCGCCCGAAAGCCAAGTCCCACCCAGTGGGCATACCAAGCGTTTCTTGTCTGTAAATCTGCGCCCAGTCCTTTCTCCAAATATTGAAGAACACGCAGATTGTTCAGCGGATGAATCTCGCAGGCGATGGTCTGGGCCAAGGCACGTACCCGGGCTCGACCAGCGGCATCGCAGGGCAGCAAGGCGGGCTCAGGATGCACCTCGTTCAGGTACTCGATGATGGGCAGCGATTGGGTCAACGTCACTTCACCGTCGACCAGCACCGGCACCAGTTCGGCCGGATTCAGGCTTGCAAAAGTGACCGCATGCTGTTCGCCCCCACCACGCAGCAGATGCACGGGGATTGATTGATAGTCCAGCCTTTTAAGTTCGAGCGCAATGCGCACGCGGTACGCCGCCGAACTGCGAAAGTAGGTATGCAACTGCATGAAAATAGACGTGTGCTCAGCTCTATGCTGTTGGCAGCACGGTTCCGCGGCATTCGCCAAAGCCGATGCGTCGAAATCCGTTGCGCTGGCAATAGCCGTGCAAAATAACACTGTCACCGTCTTCCAGGAAGGTACGCGATTCGCCATTGGATAAATGAATGGGCTGCTGACCACCGGTGCTCAACTCCATCAGTGAGCCAGCTTGCTCGGGCTTTGGGCCCGACACCGTACCGGTGCCAAGCAGGTCGCCGGGGCGCAGATTACAGCCATTAATCGTGTGGTGTGTCACCAACTGCGCAATCGTCCAGTATGCGCTGCGATAGTTGGATTGCGAGAGTTGGTCACCCGCATAGCCACGGGCGCGCATTTGCGCCGTCTGCAAAGAGACTTGGAGCTCGATGTTGAAGGCGCCCCGTTCGTTATTCCGATCCCCATCAAGGTAAGGAAGCGGTTGTGGATCACCTTCGGGTCTCGTAAAAGACTCGCGAAAGGGTGCCAGCCCCTCGAGCGTCACCACCCAAGGCGAAAGCGTGCTGGCAAAGCTCTTGGCCAGGAACGGTCCCAGCGGTTGGTACTCCCAGGTCTGTATGTCACGTGCGCTCCAATCGTTGAGCAGCGCCAATCCGAATACGTGGTCTTCTGCCTGCGCCAGGTCAACGCGGTCGCCCAAGGTATTTGGGTGGGCAATGATGGCCGCCAGTTCAAGTTCGTAATCGAGTCGACGACTTGGCGCCAGGCTGGGGCGGTCCTGGTCCGCCAACCGAGTCTGCCCCAGAGGGCGATGAAAGCTTGAGCCGCTGGCCACAATGCTTGAGGCACGTCCATGGTAGCCAATCGGCAACCATTTGTAGTTGGGTAACAGCGGATTGTCGGGCCGCAACTGCTTGCCAATGTTGGTTGCGTGGTGGATGCTGGTGTAGAAGTCGGTGTAGTCGCCGATCTCACAGGGCAAGCCGAGTTCGACCTCGGACTGCGGATGCAACGCTGCCCGGAAAATGGTCTGCTGTTCACTTCCGGCTTGCAAGCCACTCACCATCTGCACACGTAGTTTGCGCCGTGCTGTCGCTTGCATGCGCATTAACAGTCTCATGTCGCGTCCCGCGATTAGTTTGGCCGCGCGCAGGTCCAGCACCTGGTTGCCAATGGCGACGCCGAGACGCCAATTGGCCTCACCGCTAAGCCGAAAGCGCCCAAAAGGCAGGTTCTGGATCGGGAAGTCACTCGTCGGGTCATTGGCCGATTCGACCCAGCTTCGCAGTGACGGGCTATGGGTTTCGTCAATCGGATCGCTCATCACTTGAACTCGCGTTGGTGCAGGAAGGACGCATGCTTGGGCGCCCTACGGGTCCTGGACCACTCCTCCAGCATGTCCCACTTTACGGCGTCCAGTCGCCCGAGCATGAGCGCCTCCTCGGGGTCCGGGCAGGCTAGCTCCAGCCGGTGTCCGTTCGGGTCGAAAAAATAGATCGAGTGGAAAACACCGTGGTCAATCACGCCCAGCACTTCAACACCGTTCGCTTCGAGGTGGGCACGAAATTCAAGCAACTCAGCGCGGTCTTTTACCTTGAAAGCAATGTGCTGCACCCACTCTGGCGTGTTGAAGTCACGGCCCATCGGCGGCTGCGTTGGTAATTCGAAGAAAGCC
>CAIYGK010000276.1 GCA_903925725.1 uncultured beta proteobacterium
GCGGAAAGTGAAGCTCAGCTTGTACGCCGGCCTGCGGTGACGGTGGAAACAGTGACAGCGCCAGACCCGTCGTCAGCAGTTGTCGACGTGATGCGCGGAAATCGGGAGCATGCATAGTGTCTGATCGTACAGGCTTGCATGCCTACGTCTTTGCTTCTTGCCGTGATGGGCTGTGTCGGGTGCCGACTTCTGCGCATTTGGCAGTCCGAGGCACCCGGCATGGCCCGTCAATGCAAGCCGCGCCACAGGTGTAAGCTGTCGGGCGTAAGAGGAACTATTGAAGTGATGAATCGCATTGCACTCCATTCAGGCTGGCAAGGGCTCCGCGCGCTGCTGTGCTGCCTTCTGTTAACGCTGATCGGCGCCTGTTCAGAGCAACCCGCGCAGGGCTGGTCCGGCTACGCTGAAGGCGATTACGTCTACATCGCCGCGCCGCTGTCGGGTCGACTTGAAACCATCGCAGTGCAGGCTGGCCAATCGGTGGCAAAAGGTGCGTCACTGTTCGCGCTGGATGCCGAGGCCGAGCGCGCTGCCAGCGACGAGGCGGCCGCGCGACTTGCCAGCGCCCGCGCGCAGGCGCTGAATCTGGACAAGGGTCGACGTAGCGATGAAGTTGCCGTGACACAAGCGCAACTGGCGCAGGCGCAGGCCAGCGCCGCCTTCATGCAGAGCGAACTGGCGCGCCAACAGCAACTGCTTGCGCAGGGCTTTATCTCCAGGTCGCGGCTCGATGACGCCAGCACCGCGCTGACTCAGGCTCAGGCACGCGTGGCTGAGCTCAGCGCGGCCCTGCGCGTGGCGCACTTGCCCGCACGCAGCGATGAGCGCACGGCAACGCAGGCCAGTGCGACGGCGGCCAGCGAAGTGCTGCGCCAAAGCAAATGGCGCGAGGGGCAAAAACAGCAGACTGCGCCGGAAGATGCGCTGGTGTCCGAGGTATTTTTCCGTGCCGGTGAGTTTGTTGCGGTGGGTCAACCGGTGCTTGCATTGCTGCCACCGAAGAACATCAAAGCGCGTTTCTTTGTGCCTGAATCCGACCTGGCCAAGCTGAAACCAGATCAAGCCGTGTTGCTGGCCTGTGACGGCTGCGCGGCGCCGATTGCGGCGCGCATCAGCCGCATCGCAACGCAGGCCGAATACACACCACCCGTGATCTACTCCAACGCGCAGCGGGCCAAGCTCGTGTTCATGGTCGAAGCGCGACCGGACTCCGCCACACCTGCGGTTCTTCACCCAGGACAGCCGCTCGACGTGCGCCTGCCATGACTGAACTGGCGATTGACGTCAGGGGGTTGACCAAAAACTACGGCGGTCGCGCGGTTGTTGATCACATCGATCTGCAGGTGGGCACCGGTCGCATCTGCGGTTTTCTGGGACCCAACGGCAGTGGCAAGACCACCACCATCCGCATGCTGTGCGGCCTGTTGACGCCCGATGCTGGCACTGGCCAGTGCCTGGGCCTGGACATCATCCGAGAAGCCGCTGCGATCAAGCGCCAGGTCGGCTACATGACGCAGAAGTTCGGCTTGTACGAAGACCTGTCGATTCGCGAGAACCTCGATTTTGTGGCGCGACTGTTTGAGCTGCCAGAGCGCCGCGTCGCCGTCGATCATGCGCTGGAGCGGCTCGGTCTGAGTGCGCGCCAGAAGCAGCTGGCAGGCAACCTGTCGGGCGGCTGGAAACAACGTCTGGCGCTGGCGGCTTGCCTGATCCATCAGCCGCGCCTCTTGTTGCTCGACGAACCTACAGCGGGTGTCGATCCGAAAGCGCGGCGCGACTTCTGGGACCAGATTCATGAGCTGGCGACGCAGGGCATCACGGTGCTGGTATCCACCCACTACATGGACGAAGCGGCGCGCTGCCACGAACTGGTTTGCATCGCTTATGGCAGCATTCTGGCGCGCGGCACCGAAGCCGACATCATCGAGAACTCGCAGCTTAAGGTCTGGGCCATTGAAGGCGAGGGCTCGCAGGCACTGCTTGCATCATTGAAAGCACAGCCAGGCGTCCTGAGCGTGGCGGCTTTTGGCAACGCCGTGCATGTGGCCGGACTCGACGCCGTGCTGGTTGAGCAGGCCCTGAGGCCTGTGCGCGCGCAGGCGACGCTGCGCATCACGACCGCGCAGGCCAATCTGGAGGATGTTTTCATCAGCCTGATTGCCCGTGCCCAGGACAACTTTGTGGATGCGGCGGACGCTCCGGAGGTCCGGGCATGAGGCGCTTCTCGTGGCGGCGCATGGCGGCTGTCTTCATCAAGGAATTCCAGCAGATGATGCGCGATCGCCTGACCTTCGCCATGGCGGTGGGCATTCCGATCCTGCAACTGATCCTGTTCGGTTACGCGATCAACACCGATCCGAAAGGCCTGCCCACAGCGGTGGTCAGCAGTGACAACAGCGTGATGGCGCGCAGTCTGATTGCAGCGATGCAGAACACCGGCTACTTTCGCGTCACCCACACTGGCACGCGCGAGGACGAAGGAGAAGCATTGATTGAGACCGGGCGTGCCCAGTTTCTGGTCGTGATACCGCCTGACTTTTCGCAGAAGCTGGTGCGTGGCGA
>CAIYGK010000277.1 GCA_903925725.1 uncultured beta proteobacterium
AGGTCAAGGAAGTCGCTTACCCTTCAGGTGGCCCCATGCTGCGGCAAGACGCCGACGCATCGAGCGCGCTCCCCCATGTTTACCTATGAAAAGCCCATGCTGAAATTCATTTCAAGTTCACTGTGTTTGCGAGCTTCATTGGCCGCGTTGGTTCTGTCTCTCGGCGTGGGTGCTGGGGCTCAGACGACGGTGTCTGGCTTTGGCAGTACCGCAGGGACTTCAGCCGCAGCGACAACAGCTACCACGACAGACGCCGCAGCAGCACCCGCTGCCTCGCGCGCCAGCGCCTTGCAGCAGGCGCTGCAGCAACAGGCGGCTATGCCCGATGCGGCCAAAGCGGCTTCTGAAGCAGCAGGTCCGGATGCCACGCGGGCGCGCCCACCGACACGCAGCGCTGGCCCAAATCAGTTCCAGGCATTTGTGCAAGAAGCCACGGGCCGCTTGCTGCCCATGTACGGCAGTGAGTTGTTCAACACGCCGCAAGCTTACGCAGCCGACAGTGCCTTGCCGGCGCCAGCCGACTATGTGCTGGGGGCGGGCGACGAGGTTCGCTTGCAGGTCTGGGGCCCGCTGGACTTCAGCACCAGCCTCGTGATCGACCGCAACGGCCAAGTCAACATCCCCAAAGTCGGTGTCATTACCCTGGCCGGCGTGGCAGTGCGCGATCTTGAAAAAACCCTGCACAGCCAGCTGGGCAAGGTCTTTACCAATTTCAGCGCCAACGCGAGCCTAGGTCGGCTGCGCGGCATTCAAGTCTATGTGGTGGGCCAGGCCCGCCAGCCCGGCACTTTCCAGATGTCGAGTCTGAGCACCCTGGTCAATGCACTGTTTGCCAGCGGTGGGCCTAACGCGAACGGGTCGATGCGCAACATCGAACTCAAGCGCGCGGGCAAAACCATCAGCACGCTCGACCTGTACGACTTCATCGCGCGCGGTGACAAGAGCCGCGATTTACCCCTGATGTCGGGAGACATCATCGTGATCCCGCCCGTGGGTCCACGCGTTGCAATTACTGGCGCCTTTGACCAGGCCGCCATCTACGAATTGAAGACCGGTGGCAGCAGCGTGGCTGACATTCTTGCGCTGGGTGGCGGTGTGCCGTCGCTGGCGACCACGCAAAAGGCATTGCTGGAGCGAATCACCGCCGGCAGCAACCCACCGCGTCAGGTGCAGGAAATTGTGCTCGATACCCAAGGTTTGAAATTGAGTCTGCACGACGGTGACGTCTTGACTTTGCTGGGCATCAGCCCCGCCTTTGGCAATGCCGTCACCCTGCAGGGTGTGGTGGCTGCACCATTGCGCTACCGCTGGTTCGAGGGCATGAAGATTCTGGACCTGATCCCGGAACGTGATGCGCTGATCGCAGGTGACTACTACAAGCGCAAGAACCTGCTGGTGCAAAACGCTGATGCGTCCAAGGCCGCTGGCGGCAACGTGGCGGACCGCATGCGCAGCATTGCGGATCAGATCAACTGGGAATACGCCGTGATCGAGCGCATGGACCGCAGCAAGCTCAGCACCCAACTGATTCCGTTCAACCTCGGCAAGGCCGTGCTGCAGCGGGACCCGGCGCACAACCTGGCCTTGCAGTCAGGTGACGTGGTCACCATCCTGAGCCAGAACGACTTGCGCTTGCCGCTGGACCGGCAAAACCGCCTAGTTCGGGTGGAGGGTGAAGTAGCCGCCCCAGGTGTCTACCAGACTAGCCCCGGCGAAACGCTGCCGCAACTTATCAAACGGATTGGCGGGCTGACACCGCAGGCCTATGTCTTTGGCACCGAGCTCAACCGCGAATCAGTGCGCCAGCGTCAGCAAGAAAATCTTGAGGCCCTGACGCGTCGGCTGGAGGCGCAAGCCCAGTCTCAGGCCAGCGCCGGCATGAGCAATGTAAGTGGCGAGCGTGCGGCCCAGGCCGCGACGATCCAACAGCAGCAGCAAATCCAGATCAAAGGCCAGATTGACCGCCTTAGAACTCTGAAAAGCAATGGCCGCGTGGCACTGGAGCTCGACCCCAATGGTCAAACCCTGGCAGCTCTGCCGGCCCTGGCGTTGGAAGACGGTGACCGCATCCTGATTCCGTCCGTGCCCGGCTTTGTGTCGGCCTTTGGCTCGGTCAACAACGAAAACGTCTTTATCCACAAGCCTGGCAAGACCGTGGCTGATGTCATCAAGTCTGCTGGCCTGACGGAAGACGCAGAGCCCGATCAAGCCTTTGTGCTGCGGGCCGATGGCAGCATCATTGCCCGGCGTGATAACAGTGGCCCCTTCAGTGGCGGCTTCGAATCCTTGCAGGTCATGCCCGGCGACACCGTCGTCGTGCCCGCGCAGCTGGATCGTGAAACCCGCTACAACTTTGTGACCCGTGCTCTGAAAGACTGGACCCAGATCCTGTCCAACTTCGGCATCGGTGTCGCGGCCTTCAAGTCCATCACCCAGTAGGCCCGCCATGACCACTGAACCCGTCATTCCGAGCCCCTCGTCTGTCACTGCGCCCCAGGCTGTCATTGCACCCCAGGCTGTCATTGCACCCCAGGCTGTCATTGCGGGCTCCGACCCGCAATCCATGCCTTCGGACAACGACGAAATCAGCCTCCTCGACCTCCTCCAAGTAGTCGCCGACAACCTGCGCCTGCTGGTACTCGGCCCCTTGGCTGCAGGACTCATCGCCCTGGCCATCAGCTTCGCCATCCCCCCCACCTTCACCGCCACCACCAAGTTCATGCCACCCCAACAACAGCAAGGTGCCGCCGCCGCCATGCTGTCGAGTTTGGGTGCGCTAGGCGGCTTGGCAGGCGCAGCAAGTGGGCTGAAGAACCCCGCCGACCAATACGTCGCCTTCCTCAAAAGCCGCAGCGTGCAAGACGCGCTGATTGATCGCTTCAAGTTGCTTGACCGCTACGAGGAAAAATTTCGAGAAGATACCCGCAAAACACTGGACGGCAACGTTCAAATTGTCGGTGGCAAAGAAGGGCTTATCAGCATTGAGGCCAGCGACAAGTCCCCTGAGTTTGCCGCCCAACTTGCTAATGCGTATGTTGAAGAATTGGGCAAGTTATTGAATCGCCTGGCGGTTACTGAGGCGCAGCAGCGCCGTTTGTTTTTTGAAAAGCAGCTTGCCAACGCCAAAGACAATCTGATTAAGGCGGAGCAGGCGTTGAAAGCTAGTGGCGTCAATAGCAGCGCGCTCAAAGCCAGCCCTGTTGCGGCGGTAGAAGGCCTGGCCAAGCTCAAGGCCGGCATCGCTGCTCAAGAAATAAAAGTCGCCAGCATGCGAGGGTATTTGACTGAGTTCGCACCAGATTTCAGACAAGCGCAAACCGAGTTGGCAGCCATGCGCGGCCAGATGGCACGCGCTGAAAAAGAAGAACCCACGTCCGATGGTGGCGACAGTGACTACATCGCCAAGTTCCGTGACTTCAAGTACCATGAAACACTGTTTGAACTGTTCGCCAAGCAATACGAGATGGCACGCGTGGACGAAAGTCGTGAAGGCGCCGTTATTCAGGTAGTGGATACTGCTCAACCGGCCGAGCGCAAGAGTAAACCAAAGAAAGCGAAGATTGCGATGCTAACCACCCTGGCAAGTTGCTTTGTTCTCCTGCTCTTTGTCTTTATCCGGCAGACATTGCGGACGGCCACCAAGAATACATCCTTTTCGGCTAGGCTTGCTGGTTTAACTGCGTCATTCAAGAGGGCCTTGGGCCGGGTGTGACCTCTGTTCAGTAGACATAAGTAAGATTAAAGTAAACCCGAGCTTACCAAGAACACCATGTTCGTCAACGTCCTTGTCATCGCAATCACGATGTTCGCCGCCGTGGGGTTGGTCGCGACGCAGCCTTGGCACGGGCGCTTCAGTATGGACAATGCCGCCGGCGTGCAAAACCATCACAAGGAACCAACGTCGCGCATTGGTGGTGTGGCCATTGCGCTGGGTCTGGTAAGTTCCTGGGTGTTGGCCACGCCGGATGTGCGCACTGTACTCGGCCCCATGCTGCTTGCCGGGATACCGGCCTTTCTTTTTGGTTTGCTGGAAGATTTGACGAAGCAGGTGGGCGTGCTGCCCCGGTTGCTGGCCACCGTGGCCAGCGGTTTGCTAGCTTGGTACCTTACCGGTATTGCCATGCAAAACACGGGTCTGCCGCCGCTTGACTGGCTGCTTGCGTTTACCCCGATCGCGGTGCTGTTTACCGCCTTTGCCGTGGGGGGGGTGGCGAATGCACTCAATATTATTGACGGCTTCAATGGCTTGGCAGCAGGCGCGATTGTCATCATGATGGGGGCGCTGGGCTTGATCGCGGCGGACGTCGGAGACAGCACCTTGGCCAGCGTGTGCTTTTTGCTGGCTTTTTGTGCCCTTGGATTTTGCGTTGTGAACTGGCCATTGGGTCCGATATTTTTGGGCGATGGGGGCGCTTACTTGCTGGGCTTTTGTCTGGCTTGGCTGGCAGTGCTGCTGCCCATGCGCAACCCTCAGATCAACGCTTGGGTCTCGCTGCTGGTATGTTCCTATCCGGTGCTGGAAGTGGTGTTTTCAGTGCAGCGGCGGCGCAGGCGGATTGGTCACCACCCAGGGGAAGCGGACAAGTGTCATCTGCACCACTTCATGCATCGCAGAGTGGTCTGCAAGTTGTTTCCGCACATGCGCCGGCGCCTGCAAAACGGCATGACCAGTCCGCTGGGCTGGATCTGCGCGGCGTTGCCGGCTGCTTGGGCTGTTGTTTTCGCTGAAAGCACAGTGCTGCTGGCTGTAGGTTTTGTTCTGGCTATTTTTAGCTACGCCGCCGTCTATGCACGGCTGACTCAGTTTCGTTGGTGTTTCAGTGCACGGACAATGCGACTTGGGGCTGTGTCATCCAGCGCTTCTACCTAGAGTTCTTTGTAGAGGCACAAATATCTTATCTATTTAAGTTAAACTGTGTTCTAAATCAGAACAAGATAATCGTATCGGCCAAACTGTCACACGCCTGTCTTGGGCGCATATTGGCTGCCATAGTGATCCGGAATCAAATTTTCCGCGCAGTACTCTGCACGGATACAGCAGCAATAGAAACATGAGCTCTCGCCGCAGCACGATTAACGAAGACACCCACTTCTGGACGCTTAAACTGCTTCAGGAAAAGCCAGGTATCACCCAGCGCGCTTTGGCCAAGGAAGTTGGTATGAGCTTGAGTGGTATCAACTATTGCATTGGCGCGCTGGTTGAAAAAGGCTGGTTGAAAGTGGACAATTTCAGCAAGAACCCCGATAAGCTAAGTTACGCCTACCTGCTCACCCCCGCCGGTGTGACGGAAAAGGCAGCACTGACCAAACGGTTTCTGCAACGCAAGATGGCTGAATATGAAAGCGGCGCGCGTCAAGGTAGTTGTCGCCTCATTCATGCAGCCAACTGCTGAATAGGCTTGTCGGCCGAGTAGTCTCGGATGACGCTGTCGCGCTCGGGGTTGAGGGTGACTGCTCCAACTGGCAACCAGTTGCGTGTTTTG
>CAIYGK010000278.1 GCA_903925725.1 uncultured beta proteobacterium
GGACCTCGAATCCAGAGTAGGATAGGGTGGCGCTCCAACGCTGCCCTACCCGTCCTTGGAGGGACAATGGATTGGAATTGGCATCGGGCACCGTGTTTGCTATCAGTCAAATTGCATCAGCGGTTACCGGAAAAACGGCGTAAAGCCCCTGCCTTCAGGCGTGGGGATATAAGCCGTGCTCTTGCCGTTGCTTTTGTTCTTGACAGTATACTGCCACATCTGGTTGGCTCATAAAACAGTATGTTGAAAACGTTTAAGTATCGGCTCTATCCGAACCGCAAGCAGCGCGAGTCGCTGACAGCAACGCTAGACGTGTGCCGTCATCTGTACAACGATGCTTTGCAAGAGCGCCGTGATGCGTGGAAGACATGTCGAACATCGGTGACCTTCAACATGCAATCGGCGCAACTGCCAGCGTGCAAGGACGCTGACATGCCAATGCGGTCTGTGTATTCGCAAGTGCTTCAAGATGTACTGCACCGCGTAGACAAGACGTACAAAGCATTCTTTCGGCGCGGAAACGGCTTCCCGCGCTTCAAGGGCAAAGGCTGGTTTGATTCATTCACCTATCCGCAACTCGGGTTCAGCGTCAGCGGTTCGCAATTATCACTGTCAAAAATCGGCAACGTGAAAATCAAGTTGCACCGCCCGATTGCTGGCGACGTGAAAACGCTAACACTCAAGAATGAAAATGGCAAGTGGTATGCCTGCTTCTCATGCGTCGTAGACGTAGAACCGCTGCCCGAAAATGATTCAGTGGTCGGTATTGATGTTGGTCTTGAATCTTTCGCCGTCACCAGCGACGCAGAAATCATAGACAATCCGCGTTGGTATCGTGCTGCACAGAAGGTGCTGCGGCGCAAGCAACGCCATGTGTCGCGTTGCACGAAACGTTCATCAGGTTGGCGACGTGCTTGCCGTTTCGTAGCGAACCTGCACCGCCACGTGTTCAATCAGCGCAACGATTTTCAGCACAAAGTTTCTCGTGAGTTTGTCAACAACTACGGCTTCATCGCCGTGGAAGATTTGAACGTCAAAGGATTAGCAGGCGGTATGCTCGCTAAGTCAGTACACGATGCCGCGTGGTCGTCATTCATCGCAAAGTTGTCCTATAAGGCTGAAAGCGCCGATAGGCTGCTGGTGAAAGTGGATGCGCGGAGAACATCACAACAATGCCCATGCGGTGCACCTGTGCCTAAGAAGTTGTGGGACAGAAAGCATCATTGCACAGTCTGCGGATTGCACACGACACGCGACCACGCATCAGCATTGGAAATACTAAGGCGCGGACTGCGCCTGAGAACCTCAATGCCTGCAATAGCAGGCATGGCTCTTGAAGCCCCTAGCTTTAGCTATGGGGCGTAGTCACATACCACTAACGTGCTATAGTGGAATTGCACTGGTAGTGGTAATATTTTCATGAACTGAAGTAATTTGACTCCCCGAGAGGGAAAAGGAAAAGAAAATGAATTTCAAGCGTACCTGTTTCACCATCGTGGCAACGTTGA
>CAIYGK010000279.1 GCA_903925725.1 uncultured beta proteobacterium
CCACATTACTCAGTAATGGTTGCCCTGCTGCAAGAACAGTCGCCAGTAACCTTGTCCATCAGAACGCTGTCAACCAGGATAGGGCTTGGGAAAAGTAAAGTTGGATACGTCATCCAAGATTTACACAACTGGACATGGATCAAATGCACCAGCGGAAAGAGAAGGCAGGACGCCAATACCATAGATATTCTCTATGACAACTTGCCGCAGCCGGAGACTCATAAACCGGCGGTAGTTGGCGTTAACGCGGAGAGTTTGGCGGAATACTTTAAACACTTCTGGTTGGAGAGGTGCCATAAATACAAAAACAAAAAAGGTTGGAAGTGCAACAGGCCACTCCGAAAGGATTGGAAGTTTCGTTGGAGCATAGCATTCCAGAGATTGCTCGACTCCGGGCATGACTACCAAGAGATGGGCAGCCGGATAAAAGCAGCCAGCGGCAAAGAGTTGGTTGCTGGTCCACAGAGCGTATTGCTGTTTCCACCAAAAAAGGGAGAGAACTAAATGGAAAACACACGCACGGGGGCACCTTGGAGTGCCGAAGAAATCCACAAGCTAAAGTACATGTTTGTACATCGCAAAGCCACAGAGGATATCGCAAAGGAATTGGGACGCTCGTATATGGCGATTGTAACTCGACTGCGCAAGATTGGATTGATGGACGACCTGGGTAGAAATATCGAGGAGAAGATGGACGGGATACGTCGGTCGTTACGAGTCCCTCAGGAAGCATCAAAATGGAACTAAACCCGATTGTAATACTGGTGGCAGCATTTAACGGTGTGGTGGACGAGAAAAGAGTTGGGGACACTGACGAAGCCCGAGACCACCGCCTGCAAACGTCTACTCTACTCATTCACGCGGTGCATTATTTGAGGAAGCAGGGGTCATGCCAGCGCTAATTTCTAGCAGAGACGATTTTAATTTGTATGTAGAACTTTGTCGCCAGATAGACGTGCCACCACTCGGACTCAAGGCCTTCAGCGACGATGTTAACTCGAATGAGACCATCGCTTTCGCGGCGCTGTATGGTCAAGGAAAAGCCCACGCAAAGCAAAATGGAGATCAGACATGCGCGCAGACGGTAAATCAAACCGCAGCTTAAAGCGCTGGTATTCAATCATCAACCGCAGGTTTTTCAATTCTCAACTGCCTACCAACGTCATCGTTAGGTGGTCGCTTCCTGACGAAGAAAGTGACATAGCGAGTTGCAATCACGCGCTAGATAAGCGTCACACTTACGTGCTGCTGCTCAACAAGGCTAAGATCGCCACAAGGTCGCAGCTGTTGAGCGCACTGGCCCACGAGTGTATTCATTGCCAAACGGGTATGCACGACAATCATGGGCCAGCATTTGCTTTAATCCATACGGACCTCGTAAATCGGGGTCTGTACCGGAAACACGCATTGTTACATGGGGTTACGCTCGTTTAAAAGTTTACGCTGGGGTTTATCCTCCATTTTCCTCGGCGTAATTGGCCCGGGAGTTGAGCCCTTCGCTCCTCCCGGCCACACTTCTACTGCTTCCAAGCAAAAGAAAAGAGAAAGTAACATGACGCAAGTTCTGCTGCCTTTAATACTGGCTGTGTCCATGGTAAGCCAGATGTTTCCGACTGGAATGCCAAAACAAGTCATGGACACTACCCATCGCATAGAAATGCGAGTCACAACCAGCGACGAAGACGGAAAGACCATCGTCATCGGAGATGTTTGTTCTGCTACTAGTATAGGTAAGCATTCCTTACTTACTGCTACACATTGCGATATGGGAGCAGCTTCTCTTCGTGTGGATGGAGTGGATACCGATATCACCGCTAGAATCAATGATGGCAACGACCATACCATTTACACTGTGAAAATGACCTTCAATAAGGTGGCTGGCTTCTCACAAACTACCCTGAATGTGGGAGACGAAGTATGGCTTCGCGGTAACCCAGACGGTTTTAATCAATTGGTTCGTTATGGCCATTATTCAGGCAACATAGTAGAAGAAGGCAAGACCTACGAAATGTTCGACATTGATGGGTGGCACGGTGATTCCGGCTCTGCCATTTTTAACAAAAGCGGCAAGATTGTGGCAGTAACATCCATAGGTTTTTCAGACGGTAGTTTTGGAATGCTGGGAACATTTGAATTGAAATTCACGCCTGCCCAGTTGGCTAATGTCA
>CAIYGK010000280.1 GCA_903925725.1 uncultured beta proteobacterium
GGCAAAGGAGATGCCCACCGCCATGAACATGAGACCCGAGAAAAAGTCTTTTTGACTCTTGATATTCATAAAAGATCCTCCGCCACTCTCGCGACAAATAAGGGATTAAGAAATGGCATTTAAAAAACGGGGATCCAATGAAGGACCCCCTAACCTTGAAGAAAGCAAGCGGTTGCCAGTCAGCTTCATCCAAGCAATGAGCAAGGCGACTGGCCAGACCGAAGGGTTACTTATTAGAACGTATGCTTCATACCCAGTTCGTAGGCCCACGACGTTTCATTGGCGGCGGTGGTGGTCCCACCCAATGCCACTTTTGCACCGCCCGAGTTGTAAGTCTGGGCGCCAGTCGCATACAGCAGCGTGCGCTTGGACAGGCTATGTTCCACACCCAGCGACAACTTGTCCGTCGAAGGCTTCGCCCCCAGGTCCTGACCGTATCTGGAGAATGCAAACTTGATGTTGTCCGGCCCAACAGTCCAGATGCCGCCTGCAGTCCAGCCCTCGCCAACCAAGGTGTCCAAGGTGCGTGTGACCGTATCGCGATACCAGCCCGTCATCAAATTGACGTCCTTGATCCTGTATTGAACAGCAACGCTGAGGGATGTGATGTCACCCGCAGTGGCGCTTGCAAGGTAGCTCGTCTTGGAGTCGGAGACCGAAACGTTCAGGTCCTTGTTGATGTACCCCAGCCGAAAGTTCATGCCGGTTCCCGAATCGGAATCTGGCGTTCCACTGACGTTTTCGCCCAGATAGACTTGGGCCTGTCCATACCAGCCACCCAGGTTGTCGGGCAGATGGTAGCCAATGATGTTGGTCGCACGGGTTGATACCAATCCGCCGAGTGAGCCGCTCTGGGGCTGAATGGTACCGATCCCGGCATTTGCAAACGGATCAACTTCAACCCGATTGCGGTATTGTGAGGAGAAATCGCGGCCAAGCCGAATTTCGCCCCAAGGCGCAAACAGACTCACAGTTGAGCGCCGTCCGAACATCATCGCGACCTGTCCTGCGGGAGCCGCACCGGTGTTTTGGTTGTTGGTGTTGGTCGCGATGCCCTCACCGTCGTCGATCAAGAGTCCGGCCTCCAGGACGAAGCCAGCCGACATCCCGCCTCCAAGATCTTCAACTCCACGGAACCCAAGGCGGGACCCAGCGGTGTTTCCCGAGGTCAACGCGGTCTTTGACGTCGCGCCGGCGCCTGATCCCGCCCCGTGCGTCACGGCAGCATCAATGATGCCGTAGATGACAACGGACGACTGTGCCATCGCAGAGCCAGCCAGGCTGAGCACTGCTGCGGCGATTAAGGTTTTTTTCATTCCATCTCCAATCTAGTTACTATCACACTTACCAAAAAATCCGTACTTGCGAGCAGTTGCCTGCATGCACGGCACTTCTCACTCCAACTTGATTCGGCCTTCGCTGCGCAGCTTGGCCCACTTGTTTGTTTCCGAACGCATGAGCGCCGAGAATTCGCCTGGCGACTTGCTATACGTCGGCTCCGCACCCCACCCGAGCCATCGCTGCTTGACGTCGTCAGTTTGAAGAATCCGCGCGACCTCCGCATGCAGCTTATTGACAATCGCCGCAGGCGTCCCCGCCGGCGCAACAAAGCCATACCACGGGTTTACCTCGTAGCCTGCAATCGCCGCCTCCGCGATCGTTGGCAAATCCGGCGCGCTCGATGCACGCACGAGCGTCGTGACAGCGATAGCGCGCACCTTGCCTGTCTTCGCCTGTGGCAAGGCAATGGGTGAACCGGCAAAGGAGACTTGAACCCGCCCGGCGATCAAATCTGCGATGGCCTCATTGATTCCCCGATAGGGGACATGCACGATCCGCACGCCACCTGCCGAATTGAACAATTCGCCAGCGAGGTGCGTCAGGCTCCCGTTGCCGGACGAGCCATAGTTGAGTTCGCCCGGTCGCTTGCGCGCATATTCGATCAAGTCGTGCACGTTCTGCACCGGCAATGACGCAGTCGTCAACACCACAAGCGGAATGCTCCCGATCAGCGAAATAGGGGCGAAGTCTTTGATGTTGTCTTCGGGTGTTCGTCCACGTGGCCCCGAGTCCAGCAGCATGGAGGAGGCGGCCACGAACAGGGTGTACCCGTCCGCCGCAGATTCCGCCGCCGCC
>CAIYGK010000281.1 GCA_903925725.1 uncultured beta proteobacterium
TATTTGCGTGCCGTGTCTATAATACGCATCCTTCACCAAGGCGGTGTCGCGCAGATACATGGTCGATGGCATTGCCAGCTTTGACGACGTGATCAGAAAGATTTGAACTCGCGGCCCGATTTATGTAAAACTCGGCTCATGAGAGGTCTTCAATCGATAAGGCGGCACTTCTTTGCCTGGCTGGCGGCAGTTGTCTTTGCCTGGCCCGTGGCAGCGGCGGCCACCGAATTCATCGATCATAGCGCATGGCTCGAAGACCCGTCAGGAACGTTGACCTTGCCACAGGTCGAGTCTCAGGCACCGGCGTTCCAACCCTATACCGGCGTACTGACCAGGGGCTATAGCGCGTCGACCTATTGGGTGAAGCTGGGCATCGCGCCTACATCCGAGGACAAGCTGATCCTGCGCATCCGGCCATCCTACATTGACCATATCGAACTGTTCGACCCGTTGGCTCGATCGGCTGGCGACGTCGTTCCCCTGTTGAGCGGCGACCTCTATTCGCGACAGCAGAACTATTACCAGTCGCTCAATCACGGTTTCACGATCCAGGGCAGCACGCACCCCAGAGACGTCTATCTTCGGCTGCAAAGCACCAGCACCATGCTGGTCTATGCGGAGGCGCTCAGCGTCACGCAGGCCAGCCATGCCGACCATCGGCAGGAACTGTTTTACAGCATTTATCTGGGGCTGCTGGTGGCCGTCACTATCTGGGCGCTGCTGCAATGGCTGACCAGCCGCGAGACGCTGATCGCGGTATTTCTCGTCAAGCAGACCACCGTGCTGGCTCACGCGCTGGCGATCCAGGGCTATCTGCCCATTATTTTCGGCGACTGGCTGTCGGCACCGGCGATGGATCTCATCACCTCCACGCTGGTAATCGCCTACGTTTTGATCGGGGTGGGCTTTTTGTTGTTATTGTTGCGTGAGTTCAAACCGGTGCGCTGGCTCTGGTGGTTTTTCGTGTCCTTGCTGTTTTTATACCTTCCCATTGTCGCGATCTTCATGCAGGGGCAGGTGCGCCTCGCGCTGCAGTTCAACATGATCATGGCCGCTGTCGAAGCGGTCGGCATCTTCCTGATCGCGATCAGCGCGCAGGCATGGAAGGCCGAGCAAAGGCAGTTTCCACCGCCGCTGCCGCGCTGGGTGCTGGTGTCATTCAATGCCGTGCTGGTGCTGGCCGCCTTGTCTGCGGCCTTGCCCAGTCTGGGCGGCGTGAACGGCGCCGAATGGAATCTCAACGCGCCGATATTTGGCGGCTTCATCAACAGTCTGCTGATGACCATTCTGCTGAGCCTGCGCGCGCGCAACCTGGAAAAATATCGCCAGCATACGCTGCTCGACCTGGAGCTCGCCACACAAGAAGCCGACTACGAACGGCACCGACGCGAGGAGCAGGAGCGTTTCCTGGCAATGCTCACGCATGAGCTGAAGACGCCGCTGGGCGTCGCGCGTATCAGCCTGGGCGCGTCAAAGCTGAGCGGACCGCAGCGCGACCGCATCGACCGGGCTCTAGGCAGTATCAACGCGATCGTCGATCGCTGCCGCGTCACCGACCAGCTCGAGCACCGGCAGGTAAAGCCGCAGGCCGAGCCCTGCGAGTTGATGGCGCTGGTCTACGAATGCATCGCGGGCTGCAACGAACCCGATCGCCTGAAGGTTTTGGAAAGGAATACGGCGCTGATCGAGTCAGACTCCCAATTGCTCGCCATCTGCCTGGCTAACCTCGTCGACAACGCTTTGAAATACTCGCCGCCGAATTCTCATGTCACCATCAGGGTCCGGCCGCAAGCGGCCGCAGGCGGCACGCCGGTCGATGGGTTTGCCGTACACGTTGGCAACCTGATCGGTTCGGCCGGGGTGCCCGATCCCACACGAATTTTTTCCAAGTACTACCGCAGTCGCGGCGCGCTGAGCAAGAGCGGCTCCGGCCTGGGCCTGTTCCTGACGCGCAGCATCGCGCAACTGCTGGACGCGCAGCTTTCGTACGAGGTCGATGGCGATCAACTGGATTTCAACCTGTGGATCCCCGCCTGAACATCATCGTCGTCGAGGACAATGACGAACTGCGCGACGCCACAGTCGATGCGCTGCGCCAGGAAGGGCACGAGGTGCAGGGCCTCGATTGCGCCGAAGCATTGCCCGAACAGACGGCTTGGCGCCGCATCGATCTGATGGTGGTCGACCTGAATCTGCCTGGCGAGGATGGTCTGGCGCTAACGCAACGCGTGCGCGCGATCCAGCCCGGCATCGGCATCATCATGGCCACCGCACGCGGCCTGTCCACCGACAAGCTACGGGGTTACGCCAGTGGCGCCGATATCTATATGGCTAAACCGGTCTCACTGGAAGAGCTTTGCGCGGCGATCAACTCGCTGACGCGCCGGCTCAGGCCCGACGCTGAGTCCGCCGCCGGGCTGACGCTGGATTTGGGCCGGCATATCCTGGGTGGTCGCAACCAGCCCGAGATTTACTTGACCAGTCAGGAATCCGCGCTGCTGACCGCCTTCAGTCGCGTGGCCGAGTGCCGGCTGGAGAGCTGGCAGTTGATCGAGATACTCGACAAGGACGGCGCCGAGGACCCCAAGGCCGCCGTGGAAATCCTGATCGCGCGGTTGCGCAAGAAGCTGATGCTGGCCGGCTGCACTGAGCTGGCCATCAAATCCATCCGCAACTGGGGCTACCAGATGACGGCGCAGCTACGGCTCCGCTGAAATTTTCCCAGAAAATTTAAAAAAGTATCAAAATAATTCAGAAAGTTTCAGAAAGAAATTTTTCTGTTTGATTTGTATTGTTTGCCATAATTGTTATTTTTTCTGGCAAACACTATGAATAAGTCATACTGCATCGTCTGGTCCGCCGCCCGTCAGGACTATCTGGTCGCCCCTGAAACCGCGGGGACGGGTGGCAGGAACTCGTCGACCATGTCGCTGATCGCACCCGTGCTGTTCGTGCTTGGCTTATTCGCGGGTAGCGCCAGCGCCGCCGATCTGCCGACCGGCGGCGCCATCGTGGCGGGCAGCGGCAGCATCGCCGCCAGCGGCAAGGCCATGACGATCAACCAGGCCACGGGCAAGATGGCGATCGACTGGCAGTCCTTCAGCATCGGCCAGGGCAACACCGTCAACTTCGTGCAGCCCGGCAGCAGTTCCGTTGCGTTCAACCGCGTGCTCGGCACCGACGTCTCGGTCATTCAGGGGGCGCTGAAGGCCAACGGCCAGGTGTTTCTCCAAAACCCCAATGGCGTGCTGTTCACCCCGACCGCACAGGTCAACGTGGGCGGTATCGTGGCCTCCACGCTCAATCTCAAAACCGACGATTTCATGGCCGGCAATTACCGCTTCAGCGGCAACAGCAGAGCCGGCGTCGTTAATCAGGGCAACATCAGCGCCAGCCCGGGCGGCACCATCGCGCTGATCGCCGCCAGGATCATCAACGACGGAACGCTTAGCGCCCCCGGCGGCAATGTGCTGCTGGGTGCCGGAAGCCAGGTGCTGCTCGACCTCGGCGGCCCGTTCAAGCTGCAGGTGGAACAGGGCGCCATCGACGCCGTCATCGCCAATAGCGGCGGCATCCATGCCGAAGGCGGGCTGGTCTACCTCAGCGCCAAGGCGGCGGGCGACCTGGCGGCCAGCGTCATCAACCACAGTGGCCTGATCGAGGCCAGCAGCATCGACACCCAAGGCGGGCGCGTGGTGCTCGAAGGCGACCGGATCAATCTTTCGGGCAGTTCCACCATCCTGGCGCAGGGTGCCACCGGCGGCGGACAGGTGCTGGTGGGCGGCGACTGGCAGGGCAGCGGCACGCTGCGTCAAGCCAGCCAGGTGACCATGGAAGCGGGCGCCGTCATCAATGCCAGTGCCACCGACAACGGTGACGGTGGCAAGGTGGTGCTGTGGTCGGATGTGCACAACGCGGCCAGCGTGACGCAGGTCGAGGGCAGCATTGCAGCCAAGGCTGTGGGCACGGGCAATGGCGGGCGGGTGGAGACTTCAGGGCACACCCTGCGGGTGGGTGATCTCAGCGTCAATGCGCAAGCGGCCAAGGGCCAGGATGGCCTGTGGCTGCTCGATCCCTACAACATCACCATCTCGACTGCGGCCAATGCCAGCACGGCGCTGCTCTCCAACCAGTTCACGGCGTCCGCCTCGGGTGGCGTGGTCAACGCGACCACTGTGCAAAATGCGCTCGCCTCCAACGCTGTGACCGTGTCCACTGCAGGTGCCGGCGCAGACACGGGCAACATCACCGTCGATGCCAACCTGACCTGGTCTTCTGCCAAAGTGTTGTCGCTCGCGGCGAACGGCGGCGTCACTGGCTCGGGCAATATCGCCATGACGGGTGCTGCTGGTGCGGGTGTGGTGTTCAACCAGACGGGCAACTCCAGCTATTCAGGTATCGTCAGTGGCGCCAATGCCACGCTGGCCAAATCTGGTGCCGGTACTTTGA
>CAIYGK010000282.1 GCA_903925725.1 uncultured beta proteobacterium
TGATCGACCACACCGAGGCCCTGGTTTCGGTCGACGTCAATTCCGCACGAGCTATCAAGGGTGGCGACATCGAGGAAACCGCCACTCGCACCAACCTGGAGGCTGCCGAGGAAGTAGCACGCCAGATGCGCCTGCGCGATCTGGGCGGACTGATCGTGATCGACTTTATCGACATGGAAGAGAGTCGCAACCGGCGCGATGTCGAAAACCGATTGCGCGATGCGCTGCGGCAGGACCGGGCCCGCGTTCAGTTTGGCACCATCAGCAAATTTGGGCTGATGGAAATGAGCCGCCAGCGCCTGCGTCCCGCTTTGTCCGAAGGTGCATCGATCCCGTGCCCACGCTGCGGTGGCTCCGGACATATCCGCGATACAGAGTCGAGCGCACTGCAGATCCTGCGCATCATTCAGGAAGAGTCCTTGAAGGACAACACGGCCTCGGTGCTGTGTCAGGTGCCGGTCGAAGTCGCATCCTTCCTGCTCAACGAAAAGCGGGCCGAGATTGCAAAAATTGAAATCAAGCAGCGCATCAATGTGCTGATGGTGCCCAACAAGACGCTGGAAACGCCAAACTACAAGCTGGAGCGTCTCAAGCACGACGATCCGCGTTTGGATAACGTGGAAGCCAGTTACAAGATGGCAGAGGAAATGGAGGATCCGGTTGCGGTGACACGCCGTTCGCAGGAACCAACCAACAAGCAAACCCCTATCATTAAAGGCGTTCTACCCGACGCACCTGCGCCCCTTGCCATTCCGAAGCCGGAATTGCCCAAGCCAACAGTCGCCGCGCCCCGTGCGGCAGACAAGCCGACGGTCCCTGAGGCTGCGGAAAAAGGCTTCTTCGGTTGGTTGAAGAAGCTTTTTGCCCCCGTTCCAACTCCGGTCACTCCAGTCAAAACCAACGCCACGACGGGGGACAAGCGCGAGGGTCAACCGGGCCGCGATGGTACGCGTAGAAGCGAGGCGCGGGGCGAAGTCCGTGACGAAGCTCGTCCCGGTCGGGGCGGTCGGCCAGGGGGTCGTGGCAGCAGAGGTGGTCGCTCTGATCGACCGGCGCAAGGGCAGCGCGATCGCCTGGATGTCGAGGGCCGACCCGGGGCAGGCGATACCAACACCAACGCAGCACCGGCCTCCACGACTGCCACGGGATCGGAGACCACCAGGTCGGAACAGGTCGCTCAAGATCGTCCCGCACGCAATTCCCGTGATCGAAGCAACCGGGGTGAACGCAGTCGCAATCAACGCAGCGACAGTGCCGATCCGGTCAACCCGACTGAGCGCAATGAGGCCAGAGCAGACACCCGCGGCGAACGCCGCCCTGATAGAG
This sequence comes from uncultured beta proteobacterium, assembly GCA_903925725.1. Classification (GTDB taxonomy): domain Bacteria; phylum Pseudomonadota; class Gammaproteobacteria; order Burkholderiales; family Burkholderiaceae_C; genus Rhodoferax. Next base: position 1,327 of record CAIYGK010000282.1, read on the forward strand.
GCCGTCGCCCGGAGGAGGATACGCGCGCCGAGTTGCCAAACTCCGATAGCGCAGCTGAGCGTACTGAGGGTCCGGCAGATTCAGCGGCCCAAACGGAAGGCACTCCGCCGCGCGAGAGACGTCCACGGGATCGTTACGGACGTGATCGCGCTCCCCGTGCTGAACGCACCGAACAAGGCGAACGGCCCGAACAGGTTGTTCGCGCGCCCGAGTCTGTTGAAGAGCCACGGCGGTCCTATTTCACGATGGACAGCAAAGTAGCGACGCCATCAGTCTCTGCAGCCGCAGTGACAGTGGCCCCTGAAAGCACAACTGATGTACCTCTGGCAGCGCCGGTTGTAGCACCGGTTGCCACAGTGCCAGTTGACGCAGCCAGCACCGCTTGCATGCCGAAGCTGCAAGTGTTTTCGCTCCCAGTGGACGAATTGGCCGCGATCGCCGCAAGTTCGGGCCTGACATGGGTAAATTCGGATGCTACAAAGATCGCGACTGTGCAGGCGGCCATAGCTGCAGAACCGAAGCAGGTTCACATTGCGAGAGAACGCCCGGCACCGATTCACATTGACGCCGGACCGCTGATCCTGGTTGAGACCAAGCGCAACCTGCGCAATATGGAATTGCCGTTTGAAGCACCGTGACTGACGTGCTCAAGGCTTGTAGAGAAATAGAAAAGGGCGCCATAGCGCCCTTTTTTTGCTAGGTCGTCGCCCTCCGACAACTACAAGATTCCCGTTGTTGCAGCACTTTTCCAAGCCTGCGCAGCCTCCACTGTATCGCCGCGCTGCTCTGCCAGTTCAGCCAGCGCTGCCCATGCGCTTCGCTCCAATCCTGCGTGTTGCAACCTTGGCAGTGCCTGCTTGAGCAATTGTTGCGCCTTGCCCCACAACTGCAGTTGCAGACACGTAACTCCGGCCAAATACTGCAAAACCGGATCTCCTGGGTTTGTCATTTGCGCATGCTCGATCCGCTTCAACCACAGTGCTTGAGGCGGACCTGATGCCAATGCAAACGCGCTCTGCAGACCCAAAACAAGTTTGATACGCTGAACATCCGTCAGTGTGCCGGCCCCTTCCGCCATACGTTCCCAGACTGGCAACAACCAGGCGAGCGCGATATCGACATCGCCGCCCATTTGCAACATGCAACGGGAAGCCTCCAGCGCCACCTCTGGCGTTGTTTTCTCAGCACCATCAAGTTGTTGCCAGACTGCCAACAGTTGCTCCGTGTCGTGCGCCGTCGCGACCAACTCCAAGGCCAGGCTACGCAGCAGGCCCAGCGCTGCGATCTCAGAGAAAGCTCTATGTTTCGCAAGCAAGCGCGCTGTTTCCAGTGCCAGTCGCGGTTGGCGCGCAAGCCGTGCAGCCTTCAGGCGCAGCCTCAAGGCGATCGTGCGTCGCGATGCTCCCTGCGACAAATCATCCAGCCCCGTCAAAGCCGCGGCAGCGTCCCTATCCTCCAGCGCCCAGCGCGCCGCGCGCAACTGCATGCCGTCGCGCATTTCCTGCGCGTCGCGGCTTGCGCTCTGCTCCAGGGCATTGTGGAAATGGGCTTCGCGGGCCTGCTTGTCCTGCAGTACCTGCGCGCTTTCGGCCGCTAAAAGATGTGCAAGTGTGCGCAGACGCGCCGAGTACGTCAGCGGCTCGCCGCTGGCTGCCATAGCGCGGTCTCGATCCAATACAAGTTCAGCCGCTCTTCTCGCACGAACGTAGCGTCCGGCAATCAGGTGCGATATCGCGTCCAGCAAGGCCTGAGCAATCGCGCGTTCCTGATGCTGGATGCGCCAGCGCCGCGCCAAACCGGGCATGGCAAAAAGTGCCGCCAAAGCACGCCATGCCAGATGCATGAAAAAGAACAGTAGCGCCGTCAGCAGCAACACAAGATTGAGCGACAAGTCGACGCGGTACGGTGGCCAAAACAGCGTTATCGTTCCCTGGTTGTTGCCGGCAAAAAGCGCAACTGCGGCCGCCACACCAAACACTCCCAGGAACCACAGGGCCAAGCGCATCGCTAACGACCAGCCGCGGCTGTTGCAAGCGCAGCGAGTGTCTCGTCGACGCGCGGAATTTGCAGTGTTTTCATCTGCATTTGAACCTGTTGCAACGTGGAAACCATGAGCTGGGCTTTGCGCGACCCCGGGTCAGAATACCGGTTCAGCCAGACTGCGACCGCAGCCAAATCGGTGCGCGCTGATTCAAGCTGTCGTGCCAGCAATCCAAGTCTGGCATTAAGCAATTTCAGCTTCAGGTTTTCGCGCAAAAAAAATGACTGCTCCGGTGACAGCAGCGCAGCCTCCGGTTGCTCGATCCGGCTGACCCGCAAAAGTGAAATAGTCTGATCTTTGAGTACCTGCAAACTGCGCAGCCACCAGGTGGGTGTGGCATCAGAAGACTCACGCTTGACGGCACTTGCTGCACGCATAGTTGGCACGGCATTCGCCAGTGTGAGTTCATCGGTCAAATGTACCAATTCGTCAAGCTTGACCAGCAGGCCTGGTGTATCGCTGATCGCCGCGGACTTGATGCGGTCAATGTCGCGTGAGATGGCACGCTGCAGGGATGTCAAACGCGGTTGCGCCGCCCGGGAGACTCGCTGATCGGCGCTTTTCAACGCTGCCAGCAGCGGTTCCACGCTGCCTGTAAGCTGGGCCTGTTGCTGCGCCAGTCTGATCGCCGAGTCAATATCAACGACCAAATTTTCATCGCGTGAACGCGACAAACTTTGCATCAGTTCCTCGAGCTGCGTTCGCTGCAACGCAACCTCGCTGAGTCTGGCGTCAAAAACAGCCACACGGGCTGCAGCCTCTCGGGCCATTTCCTGAGCCTGCTTGGCCACGGCACGGGCTTCGGTCGACTGAACTCCGGCATCGGCACTCTGACGTGCCAAATGTTCCTGGATGGCTGACAATCTTTGCCACAGCAAGGCGCTCGAAAGCAAGCCCAGCGACGACAACACCATCAAACTCCCAATCAACCAGCGCGACGCATTGGCCGATCCTACCGGGGCCAATTGCTGATCGACCACGCCTGCCACTGCCGGCAGGTCGGTCGTCTCAGCCTTGACGTCAGAGTTCATCGGTTGATTTTAACGCTGCCAACACGTCTTGCAATGTTGGCCGAGACTCCCAAACAACACCAAATCCTGCATTTCTTGCCATCGCGGCAATCCTTGCATGGGTCGCCAGCGCGCGCGCCTGACCCCATGGCTGTTCAGGCAATGCTGTTTGAAGATTTCGCACGGCCTGAGCACTGCTGAACAACCAAATCGATTGATCGATGGCCGCCTGATGCGCCAACTCACGCTCTACAGCTCCGAGTTGCGGAACCAGACGTTGGTAGGACACGACATAGTCCACGTGAGCGCCGGTTGAAGCAAGCTTCTGGGCAAACCATTCCCGACCACTGCCACCCGATGGCTCAGAGCCGTCAAATGCATCGACCCCGCGCACTATCAACACACGCTCACCTGACCGTACTTTGGAACCCACGATTTGCCACAGGGCTTCAGAATCGAATTGAGCGGCGTCGCTTGGTGGTGCATCGATCCTCCCCAACGCAACACCGGTGCGCCGAAGGGCTCTGACGGTACCGGGCCCAGTGGCCCACGCCCTGGTTCCGCTGTTGCCAGTGCCACTTGCGCCTAGTTTGATGGCCAGCGAAGGGTTGCAGGCAAAAAAATAATCTACCGCATTGGCGCTGACAAACATGATGCCAACATAGCCGTCCGAATTCTGCGCGGCAGCAATCAAGTTCGCCTGATCACGAACCGGGCCAATCTGGATCAGCGGCAGCGCCAAGGCCTCCAATCCGTGGCCGCAAAGATCCCTTACCCACCGCTGTGCTTCACGCTCAGGACGAGTGACGATGACGCGCATATTCAGTCATGGTCAGGCGCCAGCAACGGATCCACCCTTGGCCAACACGCCGGCTCGCAAGTCGGCAGCGACCAGCGTTCCCAACAATGCGGCACTGCTCAGGTCGGTTACTGGCGCACTGGCACGCACGCTGACCAAATCGAGCACACCGTCTGGGTCACCCCAGGCGGCATCGAGGGTCAGCGTACCTGCATCCAATGTGGCGAATGCTGCCAACGGCATTGAGCAACTGCCGCCCATGGCCCTGCTTACCGCACGCTCGGCCGAGACCGCCAGCCAGGTGTTGTGGTGTGCCAGCACTGCCAGCGCGTCTATAACATCCTGGCGGGCACTCATCACCTCGATCCCGAGTGCGCCCTGCCCCGCGGCCGGCAGCATCGCGTCCGGTTCAAACGTGGCACGAATTCTTTCCTGTAGCCCCAATCTCTTGAGGCCGGCTGCGGCGAGCACGATGGCGTCATACAGGCCATCATCCAGCTTGCGCAATCGCGTATCAAGGTTGCCGCGCAAAGGCTCGATTTTGAGGTCCGGACGCGCTGCACGCAGCAGCGCCATGCGGCGCAGGCTTGAACTGCCAACGACAGCGCCGTGCGGCAGACTGGCCAGGTCTGCGTAGCGACTGGACACAAATGCATCACGCGGATCCTCGCGCTCCATCACACAAGCCAGGCTGAATCCTTCAGGCAGTTCCATCGGAACGTCCTTCAAGGAATGTACCGCCAGATCAGCCCGCCCGTCCGCAAGTGCCATTTCCAGTTCCTTGACAAAGAGCCCCTTGCCGCCAACTTTGCTAAGTGCCCGGTCCAGTATTTGATCCCCCAGCGTTGTCATGCCCAGCAGGCTGACCTCGTGTCCTTGTCGCTCCAACAAGGCCTTTACGTGCTGCGCCTGCCAAAGTGCCAGACGGCTCTCTCGTGTTGCTATCGTCAAACTGCTCATGAGCTGTGCTTCTTTGTTGTAACTTGCCTGTAATCCAATGCGGACGCAGGATGCTAGCATGGCTGCTGAATGATTCTTTTGACCAACCTCTGCCCGCGCCATGATCACGAAATCAAGATCCGAAGCCCCTGGGACCAGCAAGCGCAATGAGCGCCCTCTGCTGGAGGACATTCGGCTGCTCGGTCGAATCCTTGGCGATGTCATCCGAGAGCAGGAAGGGTCGGCCGCCTTCGAACTGATTGAGCGGATTCGCCAACTGTCAGTCGCTTTCCGCCGGGACGCCGATGCCAGCGCAGACAAAGCATTGAAGAAGCTGCTCAAGGGTTTGAGCGGCGATCAAACCGTGAGCGTGATTCGGGCTTTCAGCTATTTCAGTCATCTCGTCAATCTGGCAGAAGATCGTCATCACATCCGGCGCCGTTCCATTCACGAACGCGATGGCCAGATTCAGGTCGGCAGCATGGAATCGGCCTTGCTGCGTTGTCGTCATGCCGGAATCACTTCGGTGCAGATAGCCGCCGCGCTGGGAACCAGTTTTGTCTCCCCTGTGCTGACCGCTCATCCGACCGAGGTGCAGCGAAAAAGCATTCTGGATGCAGAGCGTGATATTGCCGGTTTGCTCAGCATCCGCGACGACATAAGGCTCCGTACAGCTTGGTCGCAGAAGCAAAAAGATGCGCTGACACCACGGGAATTGGCAGGTAACGAGGAACAAATGCGAGCGCGCATTTCTCAGTTGTGGCAAACCCGCCTTCTGCGGTACTCCAAACTCACAGTGGCTGATGAAATAGAGAACGCACTGAGCTATTACGACTTGACATTCTTGAGGGAGATTCCAAAGGTCTATGCGGGTCTGGAGCGCGAGCTGGGACATTACCCGGTGCACAGTTTTCTGCGCATGGGGCAATGGATTGGCGGCGACCGTGATGGCAATCCGAATGTGAACCAGGCGACCCTGCTGCTCGCGCTGCGCCGGCAAGCCGAAGTGGCGCTGCGCCACTATCTGACTGAAGTGCACTACCTGGGTGGTGAACTGTCCCTTTCGTCGCTGCTGGTGAAGTGTCAGCCACGGATGCAATCCCTGGCCGATCAATCCCCCGACAGGAACGAGCACCGGCAAGACGAGCCCTACCGAAGAGCCCTGATCGGCGTCTACGCGCGACTGGCGGCCACGCTGAAGGAGCTAACTGGTGGTGAAGCCGCTCGCCATGCAGTTGCGCCACAGAATCCTTACCCGCATGCGCAGGACTTGATGGCCGACCTGCAAATCATTGAAGCCTCATTGTTGGCGCAGCATGGCGGCGCATTGGTGACACAGCGACTGCGACCCCTGATTCGTACCCTGGATGTCTTCGGCTTTCATCTGGCCACGGTCGATTTGCGCCAAAGTTCGGACCAACACGAAGCCGTCGTGGCCGAACTGCTGTCGACAGCGCGCCTGGAATCCAGCTACGCCGAACTCGATGAGGCGGCCAAGCGCCAACTGCTGATCAATTTGCTCAATGACGCACGGCCGCTAAGAGTAATGGGAGTCACCTATTCACCGCGCACCCAAAGCGAACTCGCCATTTTCGAGACCGCCAAGACAGTGCGCCAGCGCTTTGGCGCAGAAGCGATACGCCATTACATCATCAGTCACACCGAAACGGTCAGCGATCTGCTTGAAGTCCTGTTGTTGCAAAAAGAAGTCGGCCTGCTGCAGGGGACGCTCGATGCTGGCGCCAGCTGTGACTTGATTGTGGTCCCCCTGTTCGAGACCATCGATGACTTGCGCAACGCTGCGCCCATCATGCGGGAGTTTTATGCCCTGCCCGGCGTCCGGCCCATGGTGCAGCGTGGCCACCCCGACCAGTACAGCGAGCAGGACATCATGCTGGGCTATTCCGATAGCAACAAGGACGGCGGCATTTTTACCAGCAACTGGGAGCTGTACAGGGCCGAAACGAGCCTGGTAAAACTGTTCGACGAACTGAACAGCAATGCAGTGACGAACCCTATCCGCTTGCGTATGTTCCACGGCCGAGGCGGCACGGTCGGTCGTGGCGGCGGTCCGAGCTACCAAGCGATTCTGGCCCAGCCTCCAGGCACGGTACGCGGCCAGATCCGCCTGACCGAGCAGGGTGAAGTCATTGGCTCAAAGTACGCGAACCCGGAAATCGGTAGACGCAATCTGGAGACCCTGGTTGCTGCGACGCTTGAGGCGACACTGCTGCAACCGACAAAATCAGCCAGCACTTCCTTTCTGGATGCAGCGGCTGAACTGTCGCTAAGCAGCATGGCAGCCTACCGTAAGCTGGTCTACGAAACTCCTGGATTCACCCAGTACTTCTTTGACTCCACTCCGATTCGTGAAATCGCCGAACTCAACATCGGCTCGCGCCCGGCGTCACGCAAGGGAACCCAACGCATTGAAGACTTACGTGCCATTCCCTGGGGCTTCAGTTGGGGTCAGTGTCGACTGACGCTTCCCGGCTGGTTTGGCTTTGGTTCCGGTGTGGAGCAATTTCTTGATCATCCTGGCGCTGCGACCAGCAAAGAGCGGCTCCAGTTATTGCAGCAGATGTACCAGGACTGGCCCTTCTTCAATACACTTCTTTCGAACATCGACATGGTAATGGCAAAAAGCGACCTGACACTTGCGCGCCGCTACGCTGAACTCGTAAGCAACGTGCGACTGCGCAAAACAATTTTCAAGGTCATTGAAAGGGAATGGCACCTGACAGCCGACGCGCTCACCCGCATCACAGGCGACAAGCATCGCCTGTCCCACAACGCCGCATTGCAGCGTTCCATTCGTCATCGTTTCCCCTACATCGATCCGCTGCATCACCTGCAGGTTGAGTTGGTGCGACGATACCGCGCCGGACAGACCGATGCCCGGATACAACGTGGTATCCACATCTCAATCAACGGGATCGCCGCGGGCCTCAGGAATACAGGTTAGCCACCAACTCACGTACCGCGACCAACTGGCGTCTCGACACCGGCAGGCTCTCCTCAATACCGTGGAGTCGCACTGCCCAAGTCTCCCCGTCCTGCGTGTCGTGCTGCCTTTCGAGGGCCCGCACACTACGTTTGCTTACCAACGCATTTCGGTGAACACGCAAGAAATAGCTGGCGTACCTGATCTCCAATTCACTCAAAGACGCCTCAAGCAGGTAACTCGTGGACTGCGTTCGCACCGTGATGTACTTCATTTCCGCCTTGAGATACAGCACTTCGGACAGCGGCACGCGTTCGGTTCGACCACGCTCCTGAATGATCATTACTTCTTCTGGCGGATCCGGTTCAAAGTCGCGCCGCGTCTGTACAAAGCGCGCGGCTTTTTCCAATGCGATCTGCAAACGCTCAAGGCGCACTGGCTTGGTCAAGTAGTCGAGCGCTTCAAGTTCAAAGGCTTGCACCGCATGTTCAGCGTGTGCCGTCACAAACACGATCGCCGGCGGGTTGGGCAATTCGCGCAGGACGCGCGCTAGCGCAAGACCGTCGGCCCCGGGCATGTGAATGTCGATCAGGGCCAGGTCAAAGGATTGACGTCGCAGCCATTCCAAGGCCTGCGTCGCGTTGGCGGCCTCTGCCTCAACGCTGGCCGTTGGCGACTGGCTGGCTATCAGCAATGTGCGCAGGCGCGCACGCGCAAGTTCTTCATCATCAACGAGCAGCACCTTCAGGCGCATGGAAGGCAAGTTCCTGAAATCACAGCGGCACCTCAATGCGGACCTGAAAGATGCCCTCTCGCATGACACAGCCGAACTGGCACTGGACGTCATGCAGGAGTCCCAGACGGTCCCTGACGTTATCCAGCGCCAATCCACTGCCGGACTCGCCCTGACCAGCTGGCACCGTGTTGATCACCTTGATAACCACTCGGGACCCGCGGCGTTGCGTCACGATGCTGATTTGGGCACCACTTGCGCTGGGTTCAACACCGTGTTTCACTGCGTTTTCCACCAATGGCTGCAACAACAAAGGCGGCAATTTTGCGGCGGCTGCCGCATCATCAAGCGACCATTCGACCTGAATTCGATCGCCGAAGCGGACTTGCTCTATCGCCAGATAGCGCTGAGCCAGTACGATTTCACTCGCCAACGTCACCGATTCGCCCTGTTCGACCAAGGCGTGCCGAAACAGATCGCTCAAATCTTCCAGCAGCGCCTCGGCTTTGGCTGGTTCTGCGCGCACCAGTGCGATGGCACTGTTCAAGGTATTGAACAAGAAATGTGGACGAATGCGCGACTGCAGTTCGTTCAATCGTGCTTTGGTCTCTGCTGGCGCTATGCTGCGTTGCCGCCATAGCAAATCCAATACCAACAATGCAGCCAACAAAGCTCCGGCACAGGCGCTGGCCAGCCAAGGCACAGGCTCCTGCCAGCCAGCCACATACAACATGGTGCAGCCCCCAAGGCCTGCAATAGCACCCAGCGCGACCCCTGCCGCATGCTGCAAGCCTGACCGCATCGGTGCCAGCAAATTCTTCAGGCCACACGCAGTGATGAGCCAGACCAGGGTTCCCGGCAAGGCTGCGCCGGTAAAGACCGACCAACGAGTCAACCAATCGGAAAAAGTGGCGGCACCGAACATGGCTGCGACCCCGACAACGATCTCCACAAACAGCACGGCACGCAGGGCCACTCCAACTCGACAGGCATCAAAGACCAACACCGCCGCTGGCACCCGTCTGCCAGACTCAGGCGGCAGTTCCTGGAAGGTCGATAAAATTTGCAGGTCGTTCATTCAAGATTTGGGCTTACGCTCGCTTTGCAGGCCTGATTATTGATGATCTCTTGCCACCAGCCTAGTTGGCCCCAAAGGCCAGCCTTATAAAACCAGGTTCCAACTGCATGACACACAACCAATTCGACAACAAGTCCCAGGCGTGGTCAGCGCTTTTTTCAGAGCCCATGAGCGACCTCGTGAAGCGCTATACCGCAAGCGTCTTCTTTGACAAGCGGCTTTGGCGTGCCGATATTGCAGGCTCGCTGGCTCACGCGGAGATGCTCTGCGCCCAGAACATCATCTCACCGGAGGATCACGAGGCGATTAAGCAGGGCTTGAACGCGGTGGCAGCAGAAATCGAAGCCGGGAAGTTCGAATGGAAGCTTGATCTGGAGGACGTGCACCTCAACATCGAGGCGCGTCTGACCCAAATGGCAGGAGACGCTGGCAAGCGACTGCACACAGGACGCTCACGCAACGATCAGGTCGCCACCGATGTACGCCTCTGGTTGCGTGGAGAAATCGATTTGATCGGGGAGTTGCTGCGCGACCTGCAAATTGCGCTGCTCGATGTCGCGGATAGGAATTTGGACGTTATCCTCCCCGGCTTCACTCATCTGCAGGTCGCGCAACCGATCAGCTTTGGCCACCATTTGCTGGCCTACGTCGAAATGTTCAGTCGCGACAGCGAACGCATGAGCGAAGTTCGTCGCCGTACCAACCGTCTGCCATTGGGGGCCGCAGCGCTGGCCGGGACCAGCTACCCGTTGGACCGCGAACGGGTCGCCAGGTCCTTGGGCATGGTTGATGACCATGGACAAGCTCAAATTTGCCAGAACTCGCTGGACGCAGTCAGTGACCGGGATTTCGCAGTCGAATTTGCCGCTGCCGCCGCGCTATGCATGGTGCACATCAGCCGTTTGAGCGAAGAGCTCGTCTTGTGGATGAGCCAGAATTTTTCCTTCATCAAGATTGCCGACCGCTTCACCACCGGCAGTTCCATCATGCCGCAAAAGAAGAATCCGGATGTACCGGAACTGGCGCGCGGGAAAGCTGGCCGTGTCGTTGGTCACCTGATGGGTCTCATCACGCTGATGAAGGGTCAACCCTTGGCCTACAACAAGGACAATCAGGAAGATAAGGAACCCTTGTTTGACACGGTCGACACCTTGAAGGACACGTTGCGCATATTTGCCGAAATGATCGGTGGTCAAGCCAATCCGGCGAACGGACTGATCGAAGGCGGTATCTCGGTCAACGCCAAGGCCATGGAACGCGCTGCGTCCCTGGGTTATGCCACTGCCACCGACCTGGCAGATTACCTGGTAAAGAAAGGGGTTCCCTTTCGCGACGCTCATGAGACCGTCGCCCACGCCGTCAAAACGGCGATTTCACGGCAGATCGAATTGTCCGAATTGCCACTGGAAATAATGCAACAGTTCAATCCTTTGATTGAAGCCGACGTGTTCAATGTACTGTCTCTGCGCGGATCACTCCAATCGAGGGATGTGACGGGTGGGACGGCACCCCATCAGGTGCAGCTTCAAATTGCGTCTCACCGTGCCAGGCTGGAATGATTGGGCGCCGGCAACTTGGCTGTCAATGATGATGGCCATGCGCCCCATGCACATGACCGTGCGCAATCTCTTCATCAGTCGCAGCGCGAACGTCAGTCACGCTCACTGAAAAGCGCAAGGCCTTGCCGGCCAGCGGATGATTGCCATCAAGCATGACAGACTGCCCCTTGATCTTCATGACGGTAAACATGCGGGCGTGGCCGTCCGGACCGAGTGCCTGAAGTTGTCCGCCGACCTTGACACCCGGTGGAAAGTCGGATTTTGGGATGACCTGGGCCAGGCTCTCATCACGCTCACCAAATGCATCCTGTACCGACAGTTCGAGGGTTGCCTGGTATCCTGCAACTTTCCCCTCCAGCGCCTGCTCAACCTTGGGAAACAGATTGCCATAGCCACCATGCAGATATGCCATCGGCTCTGTGCTTCCATCGAGCACTTTGCCGGTCACATCGCTCAATTTGTAGCGAAAGGTGACGGCGCTGTTCTTTTCGATCTTCATGGGTTGATCTACCTTAATGCCTATGTATCAAGCTGTCATTTTCGCGCATGACGCCGCAGGTCAGAGCTACTACGTAAAATCAAGCACGCACCCCTGCGCCTTCGCGGTGCAAGGCGCTCATTCCTCCTCGCAAATCTGAGCACTAATTGGTATGCCCGTCAATCCGTCCACAAAACCACTCCCCTTGCTGCAGGTGCTTCTATGCGGAGCCACCATCGTGACGCTTTCCATGGGCATCCGCCATGGCTTTGGTCTGTGGCTTCAACCGGTGACGCAAAGTCAAGGCTGGAGTCGTGAAACTTTCGCCTTTGCCATTGCCCTGCAAAATCTGGTTTGGGGGTTTTCCGGCATATTTGCCGGCATGCTGGCAGACCGGTTTGGTGCCTTCCGCGTGATTGTCGGAGGGGCCATCTTGTATGCACTGGGGCTCATCGGCATGGCGTTCGCCAGCACGCCACTGCTGTTCTCAATGACTTCGGGTGTACTCATCGGCATGGCGCAGGCCGGCACAACCTACGCTGTGATTTACGGCGTCATTGGCCGCAACGTGTCAGCCGAGAAGCGCTCCTGGGCGATGGGCGTCGCAGCAGCAGCAGGCTCGTTTGGTCAATTCCTGATGGTGCCGACCGAGGGATTCCTGATTGGCAGCCTGGGCTGGCAGGAGGCGCTGATCGTCCTTGGCCTAGCCACCTTGATGACAGTGCCCCTGGCTTGGGGTCTGCGTGAGCCGGGCTTCGCCAGTGGCTTAGCGGGTCGGCGAGAGCAATCCATTGTTCAAGCCTTGAGCGAAGCTTTCAAGTACCCAAGCTTCCAGCTACTGATGGCCGGCTATTTTGTTTGCGGTTTTCAGGTCGTTTTCATTGGCGTCCATATGCCAAGTTACCTGAAAGACAAAGGCCTGTCACCCCAAGTTGCAAGTTACGCCTTGGCCCTGATCGGACTATTCAATGTATTTGGAACCTATGCTGCGGGTGCGCTGGGACAAAAAATCCAGAAAAAGAACATCCTGGCCTTTATCTATTTCGCTCGCTCCA